>CAITND010000062.1 GCA_903893625.1 uncultured Oscillatoriales cyanobacterium | reverse complement strand
TATTTGTTCTATTATACTATTAAACATATTTTTAAAATCAAAAAAAGTGATCTGTTTTTGATTTTATCAAGAAAAGATCACTATTATTTTCTTTTTTACCCCCGACTTTGAAAACGCCCTGGGCATCGCTGCGGGGGTTGTTTGTTTGATTTGTCATTCTCTAACAGCCGTATTGCCTACTGATCTTAAATTTAACCCGTCGAACTCACGTTTTGTTAGGGTTCAAAATGTAAAGGTTGTTCTAACAATGCCAATAACTGCATCATTATTATTATTATTTTGGGCGGGTGCTGTTAACCAAATTAACCCAGGAGTAATCGCAATATAATCATTTAATCGATATTTATAAAAGGCTTCAATATGAAAGGGTGTATCGTTAGCGGGAGGCGGATTATTACTGCGATAGGGTTCTGTACCAATGACCAAACCGCCTAAATTTACTTCTTTGCCAATATCAGGAAAAGCTAATCCAACGGCATAATACCAAATATCTGCATGACCATTTCCAGGTGTATTTTTAGCCTGGGTATAACCCAAATAGGCATTCATTCCAAAATGGGGACTGAATTGATAAAACCCTTCTAATCCATAGGAATTCGTACTCATTTGGGGAAAGGGTTTGTTGGCTTCTAAAGTTCCAATAATCGGAATACTGCTACCTAAATCAAAAAGTGCACCCCTATTTTTGTAGGCATTAACATAGGTTAAACCGATACCCAATTTAGGTTTTGGACTCCAACGAATTTGGGTTAAAGCGGTATATTCACCATTAAATAAACCATCTCCATTTCCAGCATTGCGGGCATTACTCGCTAAATAAGCTAAACTGAAAATCCATTGGGGATTGAGTTGATAATTAACCGCGATTCCTGCGCCTCCCCCAATCCGATAGATAGGACTCGATGAGGCAAATTCTGATAAAGCTCGCCCGATTCGCTTCTAGTTCCTCCGTGCGTGCTTCTAAGGCAGTTAAACGACCTTTTAAAACGCTAAGTTCCGCAGCAAATTGTTCTTGTAGTTTTTGCAGGAGGGTTACGTCTTCAGTAGTGATCAAATTTCCTTGATTAGCAGCAATTATCTTATTTATACGAGATAAACAGGCATTCAATCCGGCTGCAAATTGAAATCGAGTTAAGGCGCGATCGCCCCGATAACGGTTATCTTCATATCCGGTAATACAGCCATAGCGTTCAACTAAGGATTGCAAGGCTTGAAAAGCCCAATCTTTAGAATTTACATCTGATAAATGAGATACAGAAGTAACATCAAAGACCCCCTCATTTGTCTCGGTATTGTTTTCCAGATCAGCAAGTTCGATTTGTTTCTGAATGGTTTCAGTGGCATCTATTGGGGGTTCCGGTGCTGCTAAAACTGTTAAATAGCCATTCAGTCCCATCGCCAAACTCATCGACCCTATCACCACTTTCTCAAAAAATCTATATCGCATTTTTGTTGACTGTTGACTGTTGACTGGTACGGGCGGGGTAACCCCGCCCCTACGAAACCCCTGTTTGTCCTCTTCTCCCCCTTCTCCCCCTGCCTCCCCTGCTCCCCCTGCCTCCCCTGCTCCCTAACTCTCCTCAATTGGGGGTAATTGGGGTAAGGGTTGTTGAGATTCAGGAAGTTGAGGAATAGTAGAGGAATATTCTGGCCGATCTGGGGTTAATGTTGGTAAGATTGTGGTTGCAGATTGAGGTTGATTTTGAGCTTTGGTAAGTAAATCAACCGTATCTCCTAACGCTGTTGTTAAACTATTACGAGTGTCAAGATGAGCCACTTTTTCTGCTTCTAAAGCTTCGACAAGTTGATGAATTTGTTCACGACCGCGATCGCGTTCTAACATCACTTCAATTAATTTAGCCTTGATCTCATCCAAGGTTTTTAACTGATCAATTTCTTGACGAACTGCGACCCGCACTTGTAACTCATTGGGAAGCGGAGATAAACGTTGCCATCGTTCTAATTCTCCCCGGAGTTCTCCCATTTGTTCTAAATACCGTTGCGCTTCTTGGCGTCGTTGTTGCGCTTCGGTATTATAGCGTTGTCGCCATTGATCAGAACTTTCAATTGCCGCAGTCAGATCCCGTTGGGTTTGCGCCAACTGTTGTTTTAAGCGTTTAATTTCGTCTAGCCACTGCCGAACATCCTGGGTCATAAGAACTGGGGAAAATAAAAAATCGGGCAACTGATCACCTTAAGAGTTTACCGAATTTTGGGTAAATTCTGTTAAATCTGATTGAAATACTGTTCAATATAAGCTTTCAGGGTTTCTAAATTGTGTTCAATGTTTGTTACCAGTTGAGAATAGAGGGAAAGATTCTGCTGTTGTGTGGCATTTTCTAGTTGATAAGCCAGTTGAGAAATAATCGTTGCCCCCACATTAGCACTGGAACCCTTGAGACGATGAGCATATTGTTGTAAAGTGACAAAATCTTGATCAGCGATCGCTTGTTGAATCAGACTAAAATCTTGATCTGTTCGATCTAAATAAACTCTTAATAGTTTTTGTTGAAAGTCTTTTTTCCCCCCCGAAATAGCTTGCAAGCGTTCGATATTCAAGGGAGTTTGATCAGCAGAAACAGAAGGAATTTTTGCCTTTGTTAATCCAGAGGTTCCCAAAATTCTAGGTTTCTGATTTTTGTGATCAATTACCCTGGCCCATTTTTCCAAAACCGCTTCTAATTCTTCGGGTTCAACGGGTTTACTCAGATAATCATCCATACCCGCCGCTAGACATTTTTCTCGATCCGTAGGTAGCGCATGGGCAGTCAACGCAATAATAATAGTATGACGATGATCATTTTCTTTTTGTCTTAATTGTTGAGTTGTAGCATACCCATCTAATAGGGGCATTTGACAATCCATAAAGATCACATCATAGTTTTTCTGAGCCAAAATTTCCAGAGCTTCCTGACCATTATTGGCTAAATCTGCTTCATATCCTAATAAGCTGAGTTGATTCAAAATCACTTGTTGATTAATCGGATGATCTTCGGCTAGAAGAATTTGTAAGGGGGGTTTAGATTGGGTTTTAATTTCCTGATTATAAGAGGCTGCGGTTTGACGTTGTTGTTGCAGACTGGATGAAATTTGATTCGCCATTGCTGTTAATAACGCATCAAATAAACGAGAGGCTCTCACGGGTTTAATTAAATAACTAGCAATTCCTTGTTGTAACATTTGTTCTGCTAGATCTCGTTGATTCATTATGGTCATTAAGACTAATTTAGTTTGGGATAAATTGCGATCGCAACGAATCACCTCAGCCATATTATCGCCATTACTGCGTAATAATTGTTGATCAAAAATTGCAGCATGGTATGGTTCTCCTTGAGTCGTAGCTTGACGCAATAATGTGAGTGCAGATTCTCCATCTGTTGCTTCATCTAACTGCATTCCCCAAGATTGTGTTAAATAGCGAATGGCTTGGCGAATGGTGGCACTGCTATCAACAACTAATAGTTTTAAGTTCATTAAACTCGGAGGAACTAATCGATTTCTGGTCGCTTCTCCCGTTAAAAATTGAGCCGTAAACCAAAATTTTGATCCTTGACCTAACTGACTGGTAACGCCAATTTCACCTCCCATTAAATTGACCAATTGTTTAGAGATAACTAACCCTAATCCGGTTCCTCCATATTGGCGAGTTGTAGAAGAATCTAATTGTGAAAAACATTGGAAGAGTTGCGCTTGTCCCTCTGGCAAAATCCCAATTCCAGTATCGGAGACTTCAAACCGTAATAGGGTCATTTTAGAGGTACTAGAAAGTTGATTGACCCGCACCACAACTTCTCCAGTGGCGGTAAATTTGATTCCATTTCCTAATAAATTTAATAAGACTTGACGTAAACGACCCGGATCTCCGCGTAACTGACGGGGTACTTCAACATCCAAAATCATCGCCAGTTCTAACCCTTTTTCTTCGGCTTGAGTTGCCACTAAATCTACAACTGTTTCTAAACAATTTTCTAAATCAAAATCCAAACTTTCTAGTTTCATTTCTCCCGCTTCCAATTTAGAAAAGTCGAGAATATCATTAATAATTGCTAATAAATGTTCCGCACTTATGCGAATCCCTTGAACAAAATCTTGTTGTTTAGAGGTTAATTCTGTTTTTAATAATAATCCTGCCATTCCCATCACCCCATTCATAGGAGTACGGATTTCATGACTCATATTGGCTAAAAATTGGGACTTAATTCGGGTATTTTCTAATGCGGCTTCCCGTGCTTCTACTAATTCATCAATGCGATCGGCTGCAATCACAACACCGCCAACTTGTTCATTGGGTTCATACCAAGGATGAATCGCCCAGCGAATCATACTCTTTTTGCCATCAGCATCATAAAATACATCTTCAGGACTAGAAATAATCTGCCCATTTAATACCTGTTTAAAAGCATTTTTCCAAACATCGGGCATTTTGGGAAAGGCTTCTAAACCTTGTTGTTTAATAGGAGGAGACTGTTGCTTTAATCCAACTAAACCAAAATCCGACAGCCATTTATCACTATAAGCAATATAACACATTTCTCGGTCAAACATTGCCATAGCAACGGGAGCATGGGTAATAATTTGTCGCAGTTGTTGACGTTCTCTTTCAATGGCATCTTCTACTTGTTTTCGCTCTGTAATATCTCGACCTGTTCCATACATTAATCCACTACTCGCAACTCGAACACAATTCCAAGCAATCCATTTATAGGTATTATCTTTACACCGTAACCGAGTTTCAAAGGAAACAATCAAAGCTTCTTGGGTATTCTCATCACTAATGGTTTGTTCAACAAAACTTAAATCATCAGGATAAACGAGGGCGGTAAAGGAAGTTTGGTGTAATTCCTGGGGAGTAAAACCCAGAATTTTTTCGACAGAAGGACTGACCCGTTTTAATTGTCGATTCCGATTAGCAATAATTAAGATATCAACGGATAATTCAAAAAAGCGTTCTAATTCTAATTCTAATTCTTTACGAGCGGTTATATCTTCAATCACACTAATCCCATAGCGTTTTTCTTCCCCTTGCCAATAGGGAGATTTATCTAACCATGATCCCAAGGAAACTGTTAAATCAATCCAAACAATGGAGCCATTTTTACGAAGATAGCGTTTGGCAATTGAATAACTGGGAATTTCTTGATCAATGAGTTTTTGAAATAAATATAAATCGGCATTAACATCATCAGGATGGGTGAGATCGGATAGCCTGGATCTTAAGAGTTCATCACGGGAATAGCCTACAATTTCACAAAATTTTTGATTGACTTTTAACCATCTCCCGGAGAGTGAAACATGACCAATTCCAACAGCCGCTTGTTCAAATGTATCTCTAAATAGGCGTTCTTGGGCATGGGTTTGAGCAATTTGCAAGGCTAACTTTCGATCTAATTTTTGCATTAAATACATAGCCGAAATCGACCCCAAAATTCCCAGTCCTGTGACGGCAAACATCGATAACCACGTTAATTGAATTTGCTGGTCTTGAATTTGTCTTCGTTTCTCTAGGAGACGTTCTTCTTCTTGAATAAATTGATTAATCTCTTGACGGGTAATTTGCATTTGTATTCCCGCTTGCAGTAAAATATTTTGTAATGTTGCTAATTCTTTGGGAGTTTGACTGGAAGTTTGCAGCGTAGATAAGTAATTTTTTAAGAGTTTTTGGGATTGATTAATAGCAGCTTCAATCCTTTTAGTTTGTTGAGTTTGACTAGGATTATCTACTACTAAATCTTGGAGTTTCTGTAGAGAAATAGGTAAACTTTGATCTACTTTTTTATAAGTGTTTAAATAAATTTTTTGCCGACTTAACCCATAATCTTTGACACTAATTTCTGTGGTTAAAACTTGAACCAGTAACTCTTGAGCTTGGTTATGAACAAGATAGGTATGGCGAACTCGATTTCTCGCCTCTTGGGTTTGATATTGGAAGGTGGCAACAATCACCAGACCAATTGTTAAACTTGATATGGGAATTCCGATAATCAGACTAGCGCGATGACGTTGAATAAACCGCAGCCACTCAGGTAAGGAATTAGTAAAATCTGTGTTCATATTTTATAGCAGGGAACAGGGAACAGGGAACAGGGAGGAAAGGAGTTTAAAGTTCTCGCGCTGATTCTATGTTATCCCTAATGTTTGGACATGATTCCTACGACCCTTCCCATAAATCAATCAACGGATAATGCTCTCTACAAAAACACCGCTCTGAAGCGAGAACGGTGCTTATGGGGTGTTATGGGTGTTATCTAGTCAAAACCATAACAGATGAGGACTCGGCTTTGAGTGCAACTGTGTGCTGGTTCAAAAATTGTCACAAGTAGGGTGTTGGTTGTCTGTTGTCTGTTGTCTGTTAACAGTCAACACCCTTATAATTATACAAAAATAGAGATCCTCCTAATATCAGGGGTAATTATGCAATTTAATTTCTTTGATTTTTTCTGGATTATTTTATTATTGGTATCCTTTCAGCCTGTGCTACAAAAACGCCGTTTAGAAGCTCAACTTTGCAATTGTCGTAACTGCTCAAAGGCAAATTGTCTTAATTTGATCGGTAAAACAGATAAAATTAATCCGATTACAGCTTTAACCGGGGAGCAAGATTTTCCCTGCCAAACCAGTTGTTGTCCCGTTTGATTCTCTCCCGCTTCAATTAACCGTAATCCTAATAATAATTGGGTTTCAGCTAGACGAGATTGGCGAATCGATTCGCAAGTTTCTGACTCAAATTTAAAACTGTTTAAATAATTTAATTTATCGCGTAAATAGGGAATTGCTCGGTTAATTCCTTGCTGTTCAGCATGAACCCGGTATTCCATTAAATATTGTGGTAAGTAATATCCAGATTTTCCTGCTAAAGCTAACCGGACAAATAAATCATTATCTTCACAGTTCTGTAAATTAGGACGCATGAAGTCTACATCTAATAAAGCTTGACGACGAAATAAAGTTGCTCCTACCTGAAAACTTTGTTGAATGAAGACAACTGCTAATAAATTGTTAACGATTCCTTCCGCTAATTTTGTTCTTCCCCACCGTTGAGAGTTGTGTTGAGTCGCCTTTTGATCTCGCTGATTATTAATATCAATAATCCAGTGATCGGTTCCGACAAAATCTACTTCAGAATATTGATCTAAAATAGCTATTGTTTTCTCTAAAAATTCAGGGGTCAGGCGATCATCATCATCAAATTTGATCAAATATTCCCCCGTTGCTGCTTCAAACCCTGAACGCATATTGTTACTTTTGCCAATATTTTGAGGATGGCGGATATAACGGATACGGGGATCTTGATATTGAGCCATTAACTCTGGAGTTCCGTCAGTTGAGCCGTCATCACAAACGATTAATTCCCAATCAGAATTTGTTTGTTTTTGAATACTTTCAATGGCAAAGGGTAATATGTGACAGCGATTAAAGGTGGGGATACAGACGGTAACTTTAGTCATGAGTTTATAATGATCAAGATAACAGGAATCACTATTATCTGACTTACTGGTAGTTTTTTGTACATTACAGATGTGCAGATGAGCCCTAATTATAATGGTATTATTCCACTCAAATTGGAAAAGTTTTTTTGATTTTTTGGGTTAATTTTCCGATGTTTCTATGAGTTTTTATCCAGAAACTCGGAGGCTTCAATACTTTGGGTTTCAACTCGGGCTGCTTGAGAAAACGATAGTGTAAAAACACATCTTGATAACGGATATTGACATCTTCACCCTGACACAATCGTGCAAAATCAACAGAAGAGTAACCCATATAGTGAATTCGATGAATGGGTTTCAATCCCTCGTAGTTGTAGAGAACATTGTCTATATTAACAAATGGATCAGCATTAGCGCAATTGCCTGTTCTTTCACTTCCATCTGAACTCAAAGTATAGTTAAAAAACGATCGCTCCGATCTCAGTGTCATATAAGTAAACAAAGCAGCTTCATCCCACCAAGCTTTTCCGTTAATCCATTCTACTTCTCTATTGTCAATTAACTGCTTTTTAAAGTTGACTAAATCTGACTTGTTAAATAGCCCTTTTTTTGAACCAAAAAAGCTAGAACAGTGAAGTTTAGGACGAATATCTTTTTCTTTATAGATTCCGGTGTTCTCAATTAAAGGTATATTTAAAGCTGCTACTTTTTCTGCTTTGATATGCTCCCAGTCATCAAAGACAAAATCGTAATGATCGAGCTTCTCAAATAAGTTATTGAGTGGCTTCATGGCTAAACTATCAGTATCATAAAAAACAAATTTTTCAAACAGACCATTAAAACTGACTAATTTCCGATGCGTATTACCTTGATAGAACCAAAATCCGCGATTTCCATTAACATCTTTAGATCGGGGATGACTAGCCCAAACTTCTTTAACAAACTGATCCCATTCTTTGATCGATTCCCAATCATCATATAAAGTCACCTGCTTTCTAGCACGAATTTCTGGGAGAATTTTATCGAGTCGTTGATCATAAGGGATAATACATACTGGAAAATCTGTACCCACATTAGCTTCAATACTGTTCAGTAAAGCAATCAATTGATCATAAACATAATCATTACCGAAAGTGTAAATCCCGCATGATGACATGGCTAAATCTCCCCAAAAACGAATACTCAAAACATCTACTAACAGATTACAATATAACGCAGGGTTTCAAGAAACAAAAATTATAACTCCAGAAAATTGTATGAAAATCTTAATGATTTCTTCAACGTTTCCCTATCCTCCAACCCGAGGAGGCACCCAAGTCAGAACGTTTAATTTACTCAAATATTTGAGTCAACAGAATTATATCACAGTTGTAACCCAACAAAGCCCCGATGTCACGGAAGAGGATATTGTCGGATTACGGCAATGTGTGGAGGAAGTTGCGGTTTTTCCTCGTCCAAAAAGCCTGGGAAAAGGGAGTGTTTTGGGAAAAGCCAAACGGTTTGGTCAATTTCTAATTCAGGGAACTCCGCCGAGTGTACTGTCGAATTATTCAGAGGCGATGCAACAATGGATCGATGAATTTGTGCAAGCAGGAAAATACGAAGCGATCACCTGTGAACATAGTGCGAATGAGATTTATGTGCGTCCTGAATGGAAGCAACAGCTTAAAACCGTTGTTAATGTTCATAGTTCCGTTTATGGAACTTGTTATCAACAATTGCAAACTCAAACTGCAGAAAAACCCCTACGAGATCAACTGAATCTCCCCTTACTGTATCGCTATGAAAAACGCTACTGTTCTAAATTTTCTAATATTATTGCTACGACAGAAGAAGATAAAGATCAACTGCAAGCCTTTAACCCAAATGCTGAAATTGAAGTGATTCCCAATGGCGTTGATTTAATCCAATTTCCCTATCGTTCCTCCGATCCTGGCGGACATAGTTTAATCTTTATTGGAGCAATGGATAATTTAGCTAACATTGATGCAGTTCGGTTTTTGAGTTTAGAAATCTTACCTGCGGTGCAAAACCTTTATCCTGATACTACATTAATGTTAGTGGGGGCTAGACCTGTACCCGAAGTGTTAAAACTTGCTGATTTACCCGGAGTCACCGTTACCGGAGGCGTGCCGTCCATGGCAGAATATTTACATCAAGCAACTGTTTGTGTTGTACCAATGCGAACGGGTTTCGGAATCAAAAATAAAACCCTAGAAGCAATGGCCGCCGGGGTGCCGGTGGTGGCCAGCGATCGCGGCTTAGAAGGGTTAGCTGTTGATGGGCCCCATGATCCCCATCGCGCCTTACGCGCTAACACCGTTGCCGAGTATGTAGAAGCCATTAGCCGACTGTTTGAACATCCCCACCTCCGACACCAATTGTCGCAAAATGGGCGATTATTAATTGAAAATGAATATACTTGGGAACGAGCCGGAGAACTTTATGAACAAGTGTTACTCCGTCGTTAGAATAACCCCATCTTACCTCTAAACCTCATGCTGAATCCTTTAGAGACAGGTCATCAACCCTCTCCCCGAAAAAAGGGTCAACCCCTAAAACCCCCATCTAAAACGGGTAAAACACCTGTCCCATCAGGAGTACAGCGTCGTCAAATTCGACGTTCTCAAACGGCTGTTTTACCTGCGGGAAAAAAATCATCCCCAAACCCCGTAAAACCCAGGGTTAAAAGGGGTAATCAACCCCTGTGGATGCTCTGGAAAAAATGGATAGCGGATGGAGTAGCATTTACGTTGTTGTTGGGAGGAACAACCTTAATTGGGGGGTGTGCGTGGTTTAGTTATCAACTAATTGTTAATCCTGATGTTGGGATTTGGTTAAATCAATTTTTACCCGCTTGGACGCAAATTCCCCTACAACGTCGAGACTCGATTCTCACCTTAGATGAAATTAATAAAACCCTGAAAACAGAAGGATTACTAGCCGGAAAATCCCTGACTTTACCTCAAGTTGATTCCCGTTCAAAAGATGTCAATGCTCAGACCTCTGCATTGCCATTAGAATCTTTATTAGTATCTTCAGATAAGATTGTTCAACAGTCACCTGATCTATTAATTCCGATTTTAAAAAGTCGCCCGTCTAGTGTGGCTCATCCCTGTGAAGGTGTCTGTCAAGAAATTGTGCAATTGCGGGTTTATGAAGCCGTTCAAACTCCCTATCAACGACCGGGTAGCACTCAATATTATCGGTTAATTCAACAACTTGATACCCCAGGGCCAGCCGAATCTTTTGTGATTGCATCGTTAATTGGCACCGAATCTAATCAACAGGGTTCTAATAAACCCTTACCGTTAACTCGACTCACACAATTTAAAGGAAAAATTCCTCAAGTGGGTGTTTGGTTTAATCTCAATAGTGAGCGAGTGATGGCAGATAAAACCGTTCCCTATGGACAGATTATTCATTACAATCCTAGTCATCATTATTTGAGTATGATGTTGGAATGGAAAAGTGCCGCCGGACAACAACCGATTTGGCAAGAAATCACCGGAGGAAAAGACCCAGAATTATTAATTGAACAAACGATTGGGTTAGAACCTCAGTTTAGTATTTATCAAGTGCAACCGTTTAAATTTATTCCTAACCCGATTCAATTAACGGCAATTTCTTTAGATGAAGCATTTTTAGATGATTATGATTATAGACAAGCTTTACGATTAGCCAGAAGTGGGTTATGGTCGCCTGCGTTAGATTTAATTAAACCCTTGAAAAAAAATATAGTGTCTGGAAATCGTGCTGATTTGAAATGGTCAACTGCTGTTCAAGCTCAGTTAGATTTAATTGAATTTCATGCTAAAATTACCAAAGCACAAGCAATTGCTGCTTGGGCAAGTCCTAGTCAACAAGTCTTAGCAAGTTTAATTGATGGACGCTGGAATGAGGCGTTAGATGTCTTAAAAAATAGTTCAGGAAATCAGCAAGAAATTGCTAATTTATTAAGATCGAATGGAGGAAGAATTAAAAATCGTCTGAATGCAGCATTATTAGAAAATCCTGAACAACTGGATTTAAAAACCTGGGGCGCTTTAATGATTGCGGCTGAAGATGGCAGAAATGAAGCAATTACTTGGTTAGATGAACAACCCAAAACTGAGCAAAAAGACCGCCAGGAAATTTTAGAGTTATTATTAAAATCGATAGAATAAATTCATAGACAAGGGAAGGAGGAACAGGGAACAGTAGGGAATTTAGATATCTTTACTCGCTGGGTTTATTTATGTCTGACCACTTAGAAAAAATTCCCTCCCCATCTAACTTAGATGTTTTAGAAAAAGCTCGAAAGAACGTTGCTTTTTATTTAGACGATATTAACACTCCCATCGGAAAAATGGTTAATTTAACCTTAACCGGATTAATTTTAACCTCATTAGCCAGTTTTATCGCTCAAACTTATCCGATTTCAAGTTTAGTTCATTCTCGGTTAGAATTATTAGATTTTACTATCTTAATTACTTTTACTATTGAGTATTTATTGCGATTTTGGGCGGCTGACAATAAAAAACAATTTGTTTTACATCCTCTATCTATTATTGATTTAGTTATTATTATTCAAGGTTATCTTAGATTTTTAAACTTTAATTATTTACGAATATTTAGATGGTTTAGAATCCTGCGATTAATTCGATTTATTGATGTTAAAATCTCAATTTTTCGGATTAAAACTGAAGATGGAATAATTTTAGCTCGAATTATTTTTACCCTGTTAACGATTATTTTTGTGTTTTCTGGTTTAATTTATCAAGTCGAACACCCCGTTAACCCAGAAGTCTATAAAACCTTTTTAGATGCGGTTTATTTTTCCGTTGTCACCATGACAACCGTAGGATTTGGGGACGTCACTCCCCTGTCAGCGATGGGACGATTTTTAACCATTTTAATGATATTAACAGGGATAGCTTTAATTCCTTGGCAATTAGGAGATTTAATTAAACAATTAGTTAAAACAGCCAATCATATTGAAATCATTTGTTCAGGATGTGGGTGGTCAGTTCATGATAACGATGCTCGATTTTGTAAACGCTGTGGAACTCCATTAAACTCTTAGTTAGTTTTAATTTCCGATAAACTAAACCTAAATATTTTCCCCTGACCGTCATCTTGAAAACGCTGTTCTCCCATTCCCACCACATCAATAATAATCTCCCGGTCAGGAGGAGTCCATTGTCCTTGACGGGGTTCGATTTCAATGATTAATGCTTGATTTTCTTGATAAACTTTATATTTTGTTGTTGAATAAACTCCCTGAATATAATCAAAAGAACGACCATCATCTTCATATAAAATCCCCTCTCCTGTTCCTGGAAAAACCTTAAAAGTTAAACTATCAATCGGTTTTTCATCAACATATTGCATCACAGGTTGTAAGGGAATCATTGACCCTGCTTTTACATACAATGGCATCCGTTCTAAGGGTGCTTCTGCTAAAATATATTGTGTTCCAGAATAGGGTTTTCCTGTCCACCAATCATACCAAATTCCTGACGGTAAATACACCGCCCGACATTCTATCCCAGGACGATAAATCGGGGCGGCTAAAATCGCAAAACCTAATAAAACTTGATCGGATAAAGTATAGGTTTTGGGATCATTGGGATAGTGATAAAATAGCGGACGAAGAATCGGTGAACCCGTTTGGGTGGCTTCCCAAAATAACGTATAAAGATAAGGTAAAAGACGATAGCGTAATTCTAAATATTCTCGACAAATTTGTTCAACTCGTTCTCCAAATACCCAAGGTTCATGTTGAGCAGTTGATAAAGCTGAATGACCTCGCATCAACGGATATAATATTCCCATTTGCATCCAACGGGCGAATAATTCTGCTGTTGCATTCCCCGCAAAACCACCAATATCACAACCTACAAATGCGACTCCCGATAACCCCATATTGCATAACATTGGGAGAGAGGTTTCTAAATGTTCCCAAATAGAATGATTATCTCCCATCCAAACGGATGACCAGCGTTGAATACCTGCATAACCTGACCGAGTTAATACAAAAGATCGCTCTTTTGGTCGCAATTTTAACAACGCTTCTGCGCTAGATTTTGCCATCATTAACCCGTATAAATTATGGGTTTCGGCGTGGGTTACTCGTTCTTCTGGAGGGCCCTGTAAACTCTCTAAAGGAAAGGTAATTTTAGTTCCTTTATCCCCAAAAGGACGGTCATCAATAGCGGGTTCATTCATATCATTCCAAATACCCGAAATCCCAATATCGGTTAAAGTTTGATGGCATTTTCCCCACCATTGTTGCACCTTGGGGTTTAAAAAATCGGGAAAAACAGCTTTATCCGGCCAAACATAACCATGAAATAGTTCTCCGTTAGGTTTTCTAATAAAATAATCTTGTTCTAATCCTTGATCAAAAATAGCATAATTTTCTTCGGGTTCATATTTAACACTTGGGTCAATAATGGTAACGATTTTAAAGCCATTTTCAGATAAATGTTGAATCAGAGTTTCAGGATTTGGAAACCGTTTCTGATTCCAAGTAAACACTCGATATACCTGCATATAATCAATATCTAAATGAATTACATCACAAGGAATTTGGCGGTTTCTAAATTCTTTTGCCAGTTGTTTAACAACCGTTTCTGACTCATAACTCCAACGACATTGATGATAACCTAAAGCCCAACGGGGCGGTAAGGGCATTCGTCCGGTGAGTTGGGTATAAGTATTAAGAATTTGCTCCGGTTTAGGGCCATAAATAATATAATAATCTAGTTCTGGGGCTTGGGTTTCCATTCTCCAAATTCCCGGTTGTTCAACACCAATATCGAAGCGACTCCAATAGGTACTATTTAAAAAAATGCCATAACTTAACTCAGGACGTAACGCCATAAACACCGGAATGGCTTGATACATTGCATCAGTTAAGGCATCATAATCTAAAGAATCTACTGTCCAATTGGTTTTAATTTCCCCAATTTTATCTAAAAATCCTGTCCGTTCTCCAAAGCCATAAAAATGTTCCTCTGGTTCAATATTTTTCCAAGCCGCCATTAACCCTTGTCGCCATGCAAAGCCTAATTCTGCATCAATGGCAAACGGGTTATTTTGTCGGTCATAACATTGAATTCGGCAAGGGTTATGTTGAATAGATAGCTTAATTTTTTCGGTAATAATTTCTGTGGTTGTTTCGGTTTCGTGGGTTTGAAATTGAACGGGTTGCCAATCTTGATCATCTACATTAACCGCCCAAGATCGACGGGGGAGAAAATCACCAGAGGGGGAATAGCGAACTCGAATTAAATTATCTGCTAATAGACTAATTTTAACATAAGCATTGCCACAATTAAACAAAAGATTGCGATCGCCCACTTCTACTGTTTTAACGGCTTCAATTTGTGACCAACTTTGGTCTAGGGTGTGTAATTGTCCAAAATATTGAGGCATAATCTAAAATAGTAGGGATTAAAAATATAGCATTTAATTAATTCTATCCTGAAAATCCTTATCCTTGTAATAAAGATTGTCCCCCATCGATCCAAACTTCAGTAACTTTATCTTTTAATAACATGGATTAACCCCTATTTAATTATCCTATAGTCTGAATATTGCGAATTTTCTCAAGTTTTTACGTCTATCCTAAGAAAGAATCCCATTTTTTCACAATAAATTTATCGTGGTTTTTAGTAGGGTGAGGTACGGGGGATTTTTGAAGAAACCACAAAGGCACAAAGACACTAAGAACGATAATCAAGGAGGATAAGCTGTTAAGCATCTAAATTTAATTGTCCTAAATCCTCAACACCCGACCCCAAAAAATCAAGAATGTGTTATCATTAATAGCAAAATTCTTTTAATTCCCCCTACTACCCCGATCCCGTATCTGATTCTGACTTGTTTACATCTTTTATTTCTATGATCAGTCTATCTTCGGTAACAGCCCCCTCACTGAATTCTGCAATTTCTCAATGGCAGAAGGCAACATGGGATGATTATTTAGCCTATCGAGATCATCCTAATTTAGAACGAGTTAAGGTATTTTATCAAGAAGGATATTTATTAATTGAAATGGGTTCAGAAGGAATTAATCATGCCAGTATCAGCGATTTATTAACGATGTTATTTGCCTTTTGGTTTGCTCGGTTTCCTGTTGCTAGTTTTAGTTCATTAGGTCGCTGTCAACTCGAAAAAACTAACTCTCGCGCTTCTGCCCCTGATCACGTTTTATATATTGGTGAAAATTCACCCCGTTGGCAAGCCGGAGAACCCCGTCGTATTGACTTAAATCGCTGGCGAGTTCCTGATTTAGTCGGAGAAGTTTCTGATACAACTTTAGCGACTGATTTAGATGAGAAAAAACAACTCTATGCAGCGTTAGGAATTCCTGAATATTGGGTAACAAATGTTAAAGGAAAACAGGTGATTGCCTTTGGTTTAGGAGAAAATGGAAAATATGAAGAAATCGAATATTCTGTGGCTCTTTCGGGTTTGCCGATTATTCTTTTAGAGCAAACTTTAGAACAATTAACTCAAATGGAGAATGGCATGGCAGCCCTTTGGTTTAATCAACAAATTGCCAATATTAATCGTAGTCCAACTTAAAAGAATGGCAAAAATCGAGAAATTGTTACACAATAGAAATAATGCAGCGCGAGTTGAAAACACTCTATAAACCCGACCCGGTTTTGAGTGGATATTGAACGTTATTAAGGAAGGGGTATTTTGAACGCTTTTCGCAGTTTTGATCCGAAGTGCCAACGGAGTCTGCTAAGTTTATTTATCGCAGGTTTATGTTTTTGGACAAGTATAACGGCACTCTTACCAACACTCCCTTTATACGTTGAATTTCTCGGTGGAACAAAACAACAAATTGGCTGGGTGATGGGTGCTTTTGCCTTGGGTTTATTACCCTCTCGATTTTGGTTTGGCCCCTTAGCCGATCGCAAAAGCCGCAAATTAGTATTATTAATTGGAACAGTGGTGGCGATGATCGCTCCTTGGGGATATTTGTGGGCGAAATCGATTCTATTAATGCTGTGTTTGCGGGCATTTCATGGCGTTAGTGTGGCGGCATTCACCATCGGTTATAGTGCCTTAGTCGCTGATATTGCCCCGGTGGAGAGACGGGGGGAAGTCATCGGATATATGAGTTTAGTCGCCCCAATTGGAATGGCTATTGGCCCTGCGGTGGGGGGTTCTCTGCAAATGGCTTTTGGCTATGACCCAATCTTTTTATCCAGTGCGGGGTTTGCGTTTTTAGCATTTCTGGGAATTTGCCAAGTCTTTGAACCTCAACGAGATCAACCTACTGTTACCCCATCCTCGACTTCTTTCTTGGAAAAAGGGTTATGGTATTTCCAAATGTTATGGAGTCCTCGTCTTCGGGTTCCCGCATTTGTGATGTTAATGGTGGGTTTAATATTTGGAACTTTAGTCACATTTTTACCCTTATCCGTGAAAGAATCAGGGTTGAATTTTAACTCTGGATTATTTTATAGTACCGCCGCGATCGCTAGTTTTTTAGTCCGAGTTCCCACAGGTCGAGCGTCTGATCGTTATGGTCGAGGTTTATTTATTACGGGGGGGTTAATCTGTTATTTTTTAGCGATGTTACTGTTATCTCAAACCACAAGAAGTAACATCATTTTATTAGCCGCACTGTTAGAAGGAATGGGGGCAGGGGTTGTTATTCCCATGATGATCACGTTAATTACAGATCGGTGTCTTCCCGAAGAACGGGGTCAATTTTTCTCCCTCTGTTTAACCGGGTTTGATGTTGGAATTGCCCTGGCTGGCCCCATTTTTGGAAGTATTGCAGAACAATGGGGTTATCCCGCTATCTTTGCTTTGGATGCAGTTTTAGCGTTAATTGCTGTGATCAGTTTTGCTGGATTTTCTAGTAAAACGGTTCACCTTTCTCTTAAATTTGCGATCGGTCAAGCGAAGGATGTTTATAGCTTGAATTAAAAAACAGATCCCCCTAAATCCTCATTTCTAAGGGTAATTATATGAAATCCAAATCAGTTTAAATCCAATTTAGTAGGGGCGAGGCGCGCCTCGCCCCTACACCGGAATGTTGATCCATTTAGACTTGCTATATTAACAATGCGATAGACATAGCGATCGCATCCCCTATCAAGTCTAAGAAACCGGGTTTCTTTCAACCCTTTGTGTCGCTCAACCCAAATTGAGCACAGAAACCCGGTTTCTGGGTGTAGGCGATCGCATCCTGACTATAATATAATAATAAACAGGATTAAATTGCTGACAACCTGTTAAGAAATATTCACTATGAATCAATTTTGCTATTTGTAAGTCGTTTAACTCAGGTGAAAAGTATTTATTAAATTTCTTGATGAGATTTCTTGTAGATGTTCAATTACCGTAGTCGTTAGGATTCCAAAAACTATGATAGAATCCCAAATTTTAGAAGCCATTAAAAAAATGCCGAATGTAGAGCGTTTAAAGATTATTGAGTTTACATTGCGGCTGGTGCGCGAAGAAATGGAAAAACCCGAAAAACTCAGTTTAAAAGATGCGGCTGAAATCATGCGTCCTTACTATGCAGAAGGAAGTAATTTGACTGAGTTTGTTGATGTTGATAATATTGATGTACAATCTACTAAGGCGATTTTATAAATAGAATTTGTGCCCAAGAAAATTCGTGAACTTAAAGCAATTTTACTGAAAGCCGGATTTACCTATCGACCGGGTAAGGGTAGTCACACAGTATGGAGTCATCCTCTTTTAGAAGACAGTGTAACCCTTTCTGGTCAAGATGGGGCGGATGCCAAAAGCTATCAAGAAAAAGATGAAATGATAACCTCCTCTATAATATCAAAAGTAACAAGCTGACTTCATAACCCAACCTTCTGAGGGCTTTTACTAAATCTTGACCTGATAAATCTCTAGGTAATTTCATAAAGCAATTACCTCTTGCTGGACAATATGCAGCCGGATGATTTTAGGACGTAATATTTGATCGGAAAAATGACAGTGAACGGCATCTTTTATTTCTTTTTTTAAGCTTTCTAAATCATCAGCTTGGGTAATAATTGATTCCCCTAATGCTTGGGCAATATACCCCCCTTCAACATCAGATTCTACTAGGAAAATGATTTCCGTCATGGCTTAAATAACCTTTAGGTACAAGATAATCGCAGTTTCCCTAATTCTATCACTCAAGGCATGAAAAGCAACGATTAAGCGATATAGAAACCCGGTTTCTGCGTAAATTTATTGTTTCCCACCGACAATATTTTAGAGAAACCCGGTTTCTCGGTGTGCTTGTAATTTTGGGCGATCGCTTCAATTCACAAACCAACTCAAAGCAATTATATTAACATCAGGATGGTGATTATTGGTAACGCTATCGAGGATCTTATTTAGCGGTTCAAAACTCATAACCTTTCTTTGAATTTGTATAACCTAATTTCCGTTACTTTTTGCCCATGAGATTGTTGATGGAAGCGTAACTAGATCACCGGGTATACTCCTAGATACTGTGGATATTGAATATGATAACCACTGAAATAACTTAGTGAACGCCAATTCTCTTAACATAAGAGGTGGCGTATCGGTAGGAGCAATCTGTGAGAGAATATCCAAATCCGCTCCATCAACACCAACGGCAAAAAACTTTAATTTTTTGTTGGCAGCAAATTCTCGAACCATTTTTGCTGAATTGTGCCAGTTGTCGGTGGGCATACCATCTGTAATTAGCAACACCCAAGGGGAATAATACTGAATACCATTATTTTTATAAGCTGCCTTGCGATCTTCAATAAGATTGAGTGCAACTTCAATGGCTTTCCCTGTTTCAGTTGAACCTGTAGCTGACAGATAAGGGGAATTAAATTGGTCAACGGTCACGAAATTTTGAATAATTTTTACCGAACTGTCAAAGGTAATAATCGCAACTTCTACACGCCTAGATACAAGGTGATCTTGGCTGAGTTCTTGCTGAAACTTAACTAATCCTTGATTTAACGCATTAATAGGTTGACCCGACATTGAACCTGATGTATCAAGGAGTAGTACAATTGGAAGGGCGGGTTCAGGATTGGCGGCAAATGCTAGTTGAGTCAAATCAAATTTTTTTTCTGGAATTATCTCAACATCTACATCTTTATCTAATTGCGAAAAATCATCGTGTTTCTCTAAAACTACTAAATCATTACGATAAAAAAGATAAGGTCTAATACGTTTTTGTTGACTGGGAAGATATCTTGGTAGATGTCCTTGAGGAGCATCTAAAGTAAAAATATGTTCATCCCAAAGTAGCCATTTGTCTTGATCTTTTATATACCAACCTACATACTCACCAAATTTTTTGTAAATTTCATCATCATCGTATCCAGGTTGACCACCAACGCTTAACCATATCTGCTTTTGTACACTAAATCCAAATTTGCCATTACTAGATTTTAACCAAAGCTGGTCAATCGTTTGTAAATCTATAGAGGGAATTTTTTCCATATCCTCTTTATCAAGCCAGCCTCTTTCTTCTTGACCGGATGCTTGAAGCATTACCTTTGCTGTTTCTTCATCAGCTTCTTTCCATTTACCTGCTTCTAGTAAATTACGCAATTGAGTGTAGTCAACTTGTTGATTTTCTACGGAATATAAAAGTCTTGACAGAAGCAAACAAGTTGAATGAACTTCGTAATCATCAATCCCCCAGCAATCCCAACTTGCCGGAAGATGTCCTTTAGGAGCATCTAAAGAAAAAGTATAATCATCGTAGTCTAACCACCCTTCATCTAATTTAAACCATCCCGTGCGTTCCCCCAATTTTCGCTCGGTTTCAATATTTACTTGTTCACCTAATTCTTGCCAGATTTTTTTCTGAACACTAAAACCAAAATGACCATTACTATATTTTACCCAAAGTTGATCAATTGTTTGTAAATCAGTATAAGAAAAATTCTCAATGTCTTTAAGCCTTAACTCCTCTTCCTCTTCCCTGTCAGCGACTTTAAACATTAATCTTGCTGTTTCTTCATCTGCTTCTTCCCATTTACCTTCTGCTAATAAATCCCGTAATTGAGTGTAGTCAATTCCTTGGGCTGAAAGTAGCTGAACATCATCTATATTTTTCTGAGCAAATAAACTCTGAGCAACTTGATTAATAATTTCAATAGTGCTTTCGCTTTTATCTACAAAAATAATTTCTTTAATAGGATTAGATGATAACTTATTTAAGGATTCAGTAATTGCTGATAACATTACAATAACCCCTTTATTTATAGGCAGATGATTATTTCCTGTTCCTAATAAGGGAATCACTAGACGGTTAATTCCTTTATCTGCTGTTTTTAAAATTATTGATTGAGTAGCTTTAAAAGCATTAGAAACGCTAGGTCGTAAATCTTCTACAGTAGCCAAAACGATCCAAAAATCAGAGCCAGCAGCATCTCTTTTAGAGAATTTTGATTTGATTTCATAAGGCACAGGAACAAGCAAAGGTAATTCAGGACTAATTTCGGCTTGTTTATTTTCATCTTTGGCTTTATTGAGGGCAATATTCAGGTAACTAAAACTTTCATTACCTAAAAAACCGATAAAACTGTTTGCAAACTGACCGCCAAACCTGATTCTATAACCACTTGGAATCACCAAAGCATCAAATGGTAAAGTCCAAGGTTCATCTGTACAAAAACTGTAAATTCTTGTATTGCCTTCTTGCCATAGAAAATTAAGAGTTTGTTTATTATCACCCTCCAACTCCTCCGCAACCTTTACATACTCCCCACCCAAACGTCTCAAAACCTGAGCCGTCACCGTCGCAAAATATCCAACTTCCTCAGCAGTCTCACTATTTATAACAGGTTGCTCTTTCTTCAAAACAGCAGCAAAATCTTCCAACGAAAAACCCAGTTTTTTCGCCACATAGTTCGACACCTTATCAATTACAGTCAACACATAATCAGAAGGAACAGAATCAAGCAATAACTCCCGTACTCCCTCCATAAACCCATATTGAACTTGATCAGGATTCGTTTCTGGCTTAATTTCAGATAACGGCTTTAATAATCCCCCTAAAAATACCTCAGCCACATTAACTTGTAGAGAATCTTTTAAGAAAGTTTCCTGAATTAATCGTACAATGGGTAAAGTAATCACAGGAGCAGACGCTAATAATCCTGCTAATTTTCGCGCCATAGGTGAAGCAGTCACCCGGAATCCTTGGACGCGATGTTCTGCACTCAAATCACTCGCTAAATTCAATAACCCACTTTCATTTTTAACAGGAATTGTCTCTAATTTAAACACATATCCCGATACCCAAATACTTCCCTTTCCTGCTAACATTTGCGCCCAATTTCCAGCTTTATCGGGTTCTAAAGTAAATACAGGAACTTTCACCCCCCCATCTAATTCATCCCATAAAGACACTGACTGAGCGATTAAATTCTGATTAAATACTCCTGGGTTTAATCCTCGCAACCGGACTTCTGAAGATTTCCCTAAAGCAGTTCTTTTCCACATCCATTTAGGCAACATTTGGAGTATTGCCATTGTTCCTTGTTTTGCCCATAATTCTAATACAGGCGTAACTTTTCCACTGCGCCATAAACATGACACACAATCACTAACAACTAATACTAAACGCCGCCCACTGGGGTCTATTAATTCTTTAGGACTCCGGGGAGATTGATTCTTAGCAGTAGCACCGATACCGCGACGAATTTGTATTTGTTGATTGTCATCAGTCATCAATCCCCAAACTCGTACATCCCGAAAAATACCATAATTTTTTAACAATTTTTCTAACTCTTTAATTGTGTGTCTCCAAATTTGCATAGAGATAGATTCATCAACGACTAAATCCAAATCTAACCAAGGTTCTAATGTCGGTTTAAAAACAGGAAAGCACAGCACTTTATCGCCTATTTTTTGAGCAGTAGCAACAGTAGCAATTTCATCTAAAACTAATTCTCGATCCGAAGCAACCCGACGCATTAAAGGTTTAAATGCCCGTGCTAATATTAACGGTTCCCGCAGAGAAGAAGCATCAGGAACCTTTAAAGATAAACCCGAAGTTTTTGAGGTTTGTTGTTGATTTCGGGGGTAGATACCCGCTTTTTGTTCCTGTGGTGACTGATTTTTTACTATTTCTTGATCTAACTCCCCCCTTTTTATGGGGGGCTGGGGGGGATCACTCTGTTCAGAAGAAAATTGATCGATTTGCAGTGCCAACCAAATTGTATCCGCTATTTCTTCGGCTGACAATTCCAGTTCTTGACTCAACGCAGTAATTAATTGATTAATCATCTGTCCTCCGCACTGGTTAAGTATTTCATTAACACATCAATTAGATCATTTTCTTCTGCTGCTTCGGGTTTAAATTCACGAGTCACCATATAAATTGCATTCAATAGTTGATCTGTGGCAATAGCTCCCTCTTTTCGTAATTCTATAAACTTTTGAATTAAATTCTCTATTTTTGTTCTATCTTGAGTTAATTCATCTTTCTCTAAATGGGCTTCAATAATTTCCATTAACGCTGTTGCATCAGGCTCATAAGGCATCTTTAACCTTAAACACCGCCTGAGAAATGCGGGCGGAAAATCTCGTTCACCGTTATTCGTTAAAATAATAAAAGGAAAATTCAGACAACGGACTTTTCCATCTTTTATGGGTACGTCTATCCCATCATAAGTTCTAACTTCTACTTGATTTATTTCTTGAGAAATTCGGGCTAATTCTGGGATTTCAAATTCTCCCTCCTCAAATAAATTGAGTAAATCATTAGGTAAATTAATATCGCTTTTGTCAATTTCATCAATTAATAATACACGGGGACGATGGGAAGGAAGCAACGCTGTTCCTAATGGCCCTAATTGAATATAGCGACCGATATCTTTACTTTTATCGCCCATTTGTACATCTTGAAGACGAGCGATCGCATCATAACGATATAATCCTTCTTGTAACGTTGAACGGGCGGTAATATACCAAGGTAAAACCGTCCCTAATTTTAATTCATAAGCCACCGCATAAGCTAAAGAGGTTTTACCCGTCCCCGGTTTTCCAGTTACTAATAAAGGTCGTCTTAAATATAAAGCCGCATTGACCATATTAATCACACTATTGCGGTCATTACTATTATCAGTTTGAATCCGAAAACTTTTACCCCGTTCCTCATCCCTAGTATTTTTTTCTAAACCCTGACAAAACTTTAGCCAACGTTGTTCAATTTGTTTAACAATTTCTTCATCTACCCCCGTAAATTTACGCCAACTTGGGGGAGGTGGAAGGCGATTAATCTCATCATGGGGTTGACTATTGCCTTTAAATATTTTCCAGTTGTTCATGGTTTTAGTTTAAAGATTTGCTATATTGATTGATTATACACCGAGGAGGCTAATTTTTGGCAGGAGGAAACTGGCAAGTTATAGAAGAACAGAGTGATGCAAGAGTGGTCAAACAGCAAAATAATCTGTCCTGCGGTGCTGCTTGTGGGGAGATGTTGCTGAAAGAAAAAGGAATTAATGCTATTAATCAGGATATAATTATTAATGAAGGTAGCGCACCTATCAGTCCGGCTTACCTTGCATCAGTGCTCAATAATTTGAGTCCCAGTAATTTAGGAGAGTGGCGAGGTGGAGGGTTAGAGATTGAAGGATTAGGTTTTTCTGAATTGCTGGATTGTCTGATATCGACTGGTGTTTGGGTTGCGGAATTAAGAGAATTGGGCTCCAGATTAGGTCATTTAGTTGTAGTTGATGGTTGGGATAATCAGGGACGGGTATTAATTCGAGATCCTTGGCAGGGAACTCATTATAAAATGGAACCAAAAGAGTTTATTAATTACTGGACATTACGCGGTATTTTCTGGGTAGAATTATGAAGACACAAGTATTATTGATTAAAAAAATTCAGCGAATTGACTCAGCTAAAGATAAACTAGATGGGTTACAAGTTGTGGTTTTATTAGGAGATCGCAAAAAAACATTTATCTTTACGGTAAAAAAGGCAAAAATTGGCGATCGCGAGTTGACCAGCTTTAGTGAGGATGAGCATTTTTCTCAAACTTTTCAGTTTAATGATCATATTGGGATTGAAATTACGAATTTAGTGAAAAAGGTGGCTCAGGGAGAAAGTCTAAATTTCCCGATTTCCGTGAGTGATTTTGGTACACCCGAAGAAGCCTTAGCCAAACAAAAGCCTTTTGAAAGGGTATATCATGGTGAGACTATCTATGAAAAAATGGGATAATTTTTATTATTGTCCAGGTGTTATTAATGGTCGCGTATTATCAGGGATAAGACGATAGGGATTTTCCCACAGTAGAGCTAAATGAAACCCTAAATGTTGTTCGTTTTCTTCAGCGTTAGCTTCCGCCCTAAATTTCTGAACTGATTCACATAAACGACTTAAGTTGTTTAAGGTTAAAATTCTCTCTATTTCAGCTGCTAAATCGCAATTTTTAAGATTGCATCTTGTCCAAATTGCTATAGGTGTTGTGGCTTGTAAAATTGCTAGAAATAAATCCTTTCTTTTTGCTTGGGGAGGAGCGCAAGTTAACTTAAGTCCTATTTTTTCATTTAAGCTGATGCTTAATTTTTTCCAATTATTAAAAGTTTCTATTTCTTGAAGATGTTCAAATAATTCTGGGGTTGGTTTTTGATCTAAAACACTTCTAACTTTATCCCAATTTTTACGCCAATTAGATTGATAACGAAGTAAATAACTACTCTCCTGACGTTCTAGTGATCTTAATCTGATTGGATAACTAAATCCTAAAGGTATTTCTTTAAATAATGGATCAGTAATTTTCCAGCGATCTACTTCTTGACACATTAAATCAATCGGTAAGAAAAATTCAATTGTTAAGTTATCTTTTTTTTTCCCTTGTAAATATTCCTCAGATTTTATGATTAATTTGCCTAAATGTTCTGAAATTTTATCCCATTTACATTTAATTTCCGGTTCTGTTTGATTCCCATCATCAATAAGAGGCCAAAACCGATAGGGGTTATTATTCAATGTTACTGAGTCATCAATAATTAACCAAGCATTCAGTAAAAATTCTTTAGGTTTATCATCAGGTTTAACGGTAACAATTAAATAGGATTCTAGGCTCTCATCACGGCTCATAATTAGCATTCTTTCTAGGTTCAACTCAGTTAATTTACTCCGAATTTCTTCGGGTAAGCTTTTATCTTGAATGAGATGATTCAAAAACTGAGGTAATCTTTTAAATCTTTCAAGTATTTGTAATATTTGTTTAATATTATTGTCCAATAATCCCCACAATTTTAAATCGGATTTTAAAACGGGAGGTAAGGAGTCTTGATATGCCTTTTTAATAGTCTCATCAAGGTTTTTATCTTTTACAAGAGAACAAAACCAAGCTAAATCAAAATTACTAACAGATTGAGATATCTCCAATTTCTCCCTTAGTGTGTTATATATGGGGAGTTGAGGGAAAAGAATCAGTCAGAAATTTCCACCGATAATTGTATTACCTTGGAATACATTTTTAATGTATTCTGCCAACTTTACCGCGTTGTAAACTGTTGGCTTCTGAGAGATAAATTCAGAGAACTTAGAATCTTTTTGCGCTTCCAAAGCTAACTCTTGCAATAGTTGAGCCAAATGAGGATCTTTATCCGCTTCAATTTTTACAGTCTCTATTACTTGAACATAGTCTAATTCTTTTGCTGAAGGATCTTCAAGTAACTTAACAGTATCTGGTAATTTGTGTCGCAATGACTCAAGCACTTTACGGCCGCAATCAATCACTGCTTCTCCGAATATTTCTCCAGTTTTTTCTAATGCTTTAGTAGCCAGAATCGTAACCATTACTGAAGCTCCTGCTAGGATTGGGTCCATGAGTTAAATTCTCCTATATCTAGATCCTAAATTCTTCGGCAGTTGTCATTACCTTCTAAGATAAGTTTATCATACTCTGACTGCCACTGCTCATATAATAAGGGCAGTTGGGGTTCAGGAGGAAGTTTGCCATCAAGGGAGGATGGGAAGGGAGCACCTTCTTTCCGAATATACAAAGTTACTGGAAAACCCTGTTGAAAGTCCCCGTCCCCAATTTTGATGATGACTAACTTTTCCATCCCTATAGCCTTGTCTAGTTAATATTTGAGTCAGGCGATCGCAATTTTGTCAAAATATAGGGGTGTGCGATCACTCTTTGGCACACCCCAAAACCGGATTTCTGTCATCTTCTAATATTAGGAGGGAGCTAAAGCCTAAATAGAAATATAGGGGCGAGATCATCTCGTCCCTGCGTTAGATAATTGATTTTTAAACGGGCTAGGAGGGATTCGAACCCCCGACACCGTGGTCCGTAGCCACGTGCTCTAGTCCACTGAGCTACAAGCCCTTGCCAGTTCAGAACAACAACCTCAGAATATACACTATTCAACGAGGGTGTTTTCTTCACCGCTTTCTTATATTAACACATTTTTCCCAAATGGCAAGCAATTTTTCTGAAAATTCTTCTAATCGCCTCTCCCACCTGGATGAAACGGGGGAAGCCCGGATGGTGGATGTGTCGGAGAAGGTGGCCACTCGTCGTCAGGCTATTGCGGGAGGACAAGTGCGAATGTTACCCGCAACCTTTGCCGCCATCGAAGCCGGAAATGCACCCAAAGGGGATGTGTTAGGGACAGCGAAACTCGCCGGAATCATCGCCGCCAAACAAACGGCCCAGTTAATTCCCCTGTGTCATCCCTTATCCTTGAGTAAAATTGATGTCCAAATTTTGCCCGACCCCGAATTACCAGGGTATCAAATTCAGGCCGAAGTGATCACCAAAGCCGAAACCGGGGTCGAAATGGAAGCGTTAACGGCTGTTTCTGTGGCGGCGTTGACCCTGTATGACATGGCGAAAGCCTTAGAAAAGTCAATTGTGATTGAGTCCATTCGCCTGTTGAGTAAGACGGGGGGAAAATCAGGAGATTAGGACACCAGATAGAATAATTCAAGCCCAGTTCAGCCTAAAATAGAATAAAAGCTTGGGAATTGACTGTCTATGCCTCCTCGTTGGCCCCGTAAACCCGACCGCAAAGATCCTGATTATCGTCGTTTAGATGATCGGATGAATTTTGCCATCCATGTTGCTATTTTTGCAGCGATTAATTCGGGTTTATGGTTTTTCCATAATTTGCAATCAGCCGATTGGTCTTGGTTAACTGGATTTACGGTTATTTGGTTGTTAGCGATCGCCCTTCATGGGATTTATATTTTTGCGATCGCCGACTATTCTCCTGTAACTTCAAATCGATAACATTCAGGTTAACTGTTAACCGTTAACCCTTGATTATTTAGGAGCTTAATTATGTCTGTTTTAAATACAAGAAACATTGAAAAATTAGCCTCTGAAATTGGAGAAAATATCTATATTGATGTCGCCAAATGGCATCTGTATCTATCCGAAGCTCATTTGCATACTCAATTAGCCGAACAACTCTCTCCCCTTTTAGATCAAGGAGACTTTACGGAAAGTGAAGTGCAACAAGTTTTGCAAAAAGTTTATGTTAATTTAGGGGGAGGAAAACAAACCACCTCGCTTGTGAATTTAATTCCCAATTCGGGAATTCAAGAATTGGTGAGAATTTTAAAAGACTTCCAAGAAGAACTGTAAACTTTGTAGTGAGGCGTTCACGCCTCCATCAAATTCCAGAGTCGGGGAATGGGGAATACCGGGTTTTGGATGTTTAGAAACCCGGTTTCTCGGATCAGGTAAGCAACTCGATAAGGCTTAATATCACCTAACGCAATAAGGTTTTAAACAGTTTGATTCCGTCGGTATTTCCTAACATCGAATCGGAGGCACGTTCTGGGTGAGGCATCATCCCTAAAACGTTGCCTTGACAGTTACAAATTCCAGCAATATTATTCAAAGAACCGTTAGGATTTTCTTCAGGTTTTGGGGTTTTATCAGTTCCATAACGGAATAAGACTTGGTGATTTTCCTCTAATTCCGCTAAGGTTTTTTCATCTGCATAATAACACCCTTCTCCGTGAGCAATAGGTAAAGTAATGACTTCCCCGGTTTGATATTCAGCAGTCCAGGGAATATTATTATTAATCACCGTCAAAGGAACCGATTCACAAATAAAATGTAAATCCCGATTTCTAACTAATGCACCGGGTAATAATCCCGCTTCCGTTAACACTTGAAATCCGTTACAAATTCCCAGCACTAATTTTCCTTGATTAGCGTGTTCAATTGTTGAACGCATGACTGGGGAAAAACGCGCGATCGCACCACAACGCAAATAATCCCCGTAACTAAAACCCCCCGGAATTACTACCACATCAATATCAGATAAATCCGTATCTTCATGCCAAATCATGCGGGTCGGTTGTCCCAATAATCCTTGAGTCACCCAAGCCACATCTCGATCACAATTAGAACCCGGAAAAACAAGAACTCCAAATTTCATAGTTGATTTAAGTAGTAAGTTACAAATAGAAAAGAGTTGATCAAAGAGAGAACAGATCTTCTTTGATCAACCTTCTGATTGAGTTATCGATCAGCGACGGCGGAAACTTCCGTCAAATCAAATCGATAAATTTCAATCACAGGATTTGCCAACAATTGATCGCAAATTCGGTCAAGTTGGGTTCTCGCTTGGGCTTCATCCGTTGCTGAAATCGTCATTTCAATATATTTACCGATCCGCACCTGTTCAACATTGTCATATCCGAGATGTTGAATCCCAGATTTGACCGCCACGCCTTGAGGATCAAGAACAGAAGGACGGAGAGTAATATAAATTCGAGCTTGGTAGTGATGGGTCACAACAATCCCTACTTTAACGGCACAGTCTTTATTATCGCTCAAGTTAGGAAGCTTGATCACCAAATTAAGGGTCTTATCTATTTCTAATTGAGTTTTTATTCCAATTTTAATTTGAACTAATTGGCGATCGCTTTCCTTGACTCTCAACCCAAAAGAAAAATTAATTAAAGATATTTATCTAACATTTCTAGCTATTAATCTTAACATCCCCAGACAGACAGCCGATCGCTATTCTTCTTTCCTGCAACTGGTAAGGAGGGACAACTTTACGGTAAAATCTGATCCATAGAAGTGTTAATACTGTTAATTGTGGACTAATCTTTATAACGTCAGGGAGACTAAGAATATTCCAACTAACCCAGAATTTCTTGGGAGATATCCTTTAAAACCTCTTGACCTTCTTGTTTCAATGCAAAAGTAACAGGTAAAGAGGATATTTCCACAATCCACTTAAAAGGATATAGGATGCGTATCGGAGATTATCGAGTTTGATATGATATTGATGATAAATCTCAACTCATTACTTTAAGACGAGTAGGACATAGGCGTGAAATCGATCGTTATGAATAATACTGCGATCACACTTTTACTTAAAGAAAGAGCGATCACTTTCCTCTCAGAATTTGCTAAGTTTCATGGTGTCAACTATACCTACAATAAAACTATTATTAACTTACATTTTTTATAACATCAAAAATTTCCTTAAGTGTAAAATACAGATAGTAGAAAACCGGTGTTTCATTAATATCTATAGTTCCATATCTACGATAATAATTCAGAGGAGAAAGATTCGGGCGATTATCAGAATATACAATTTTATTTTCCTCATGATTATAATACCCAACCTGAATAGGTGTACAATCCTCATCAAATGTTATGCCCCATTTAATATTAATCTTTAATTTTCTATTGGAATCTCGTTTCTCTAAATCATAAAAAAGAATATTATAGAAATCTTTAATATCCCTTGTTTTGAAATCATGTTTAGTAATTAAACGGGGATAAGGAATTTGAATAACCTCATCATTAATCTTAAGAATATTCTTAAAAAAATCTTTTGCCTCTGAAATAATATAGTTTTCAACAGCTTGTTTTTGCGTGATTGTTTTAAAACTAATTAAGGGAAGATAGTCGCTTTCAGTAATAACATCTTTAAATATAAAAAAATTATCTTTACTCATAAATTTTCTCCCAAATACACAGTTTGTATTTTAGCAAAATTTGCCTGTCTTACTTGAATCCCCTTTATATCAAGTTGTGAGTCCAAAAATTCTATGCTTAAATTAGTTATATAACAAGGAATTAAAAACCAATTTTGCCGAACTAAGTGATTTTGTTGTAGAGCTAACTCATAAGTTAATTGTTTAATGACATCAATTCTATATTTCTCTTCAGTTTTTTCAAAAGGTTTTTGTTGATTTTTCTCAAAAAATGTGATAGGTACATCCTTAAAATCTATAATCCTTAATTTTTTTCGATCTGGGGATTGCAATACTAAATCAGGGCGTGGAAATCTACGCAAAGCATTTTTTTTATTTCTGTTGAAAAAATCCGACTTTTCAGGATAATTGTATAAAAACGTTCCAAAATCAGAATTAAATTCAATACATAAAAGCTCACTCCACCAAAAATATCCTGAGTCATCAGGATAAGGTTTATCAGATTTAGTACAATAAATCCAGGTTCTATCATCTTTCGTTGTATTACGCCCAGGAGTAGAATAATTACCTACTCTATTTTTTTCTTCTATTGTGCGCTTCGGATTTTGATAACCTTTTAAAGATATATCTGTATCTGCATAACAAATATTCCAATCATTAGAACTATAAGTAATACTTCTTTCTTGACCATAATGAAAAGGTTGGCTTTGACGAAAAAAGTATGTATGGCACATATCTTCCCAAACGAAAGAAAATCCCTTAATTCCCCAATATTCACCCTCCTGTTGTTGCGGATTTAGTTCACCATATAAAAATGTTTCTATAGCTTCATAGAGTTGCCAATAGTCAGCATCTTTATAATAAGTACAATTATCTATATGATCCAATGTTTCTTTCAGTATATTAATAGTTTCCTCGTAAGTATCTTTATCAAAAATTGACTGATTGCTAGTTAAATAATTTTCTTTAAACCGTTGAGCAAAAAATTTAATATCTTGACTACGAGATTTGACATTATCAGGAGCATCTTCTTCTAATTGTTGAATGATTTCGTCTAAAATGAAACAATATAGATCAATTAAATCTGTGCTTTCATAGCGCAAGAGAGGACGGGGTAAATCCATTGTTTCAATGTGAATGATATCATCCTCTAAATAAATAGCCCTATCTAAATATTTATAAATCTGAGAATAATCGATTTTATCACTTCGACTAATCTTTCTTTGAATTGAGTGAAGTGATAGATCATCATAAGCTGAAAGAATTTTTTCGATCATTTTAATCTTGCTATAAATAACACAAGATTCTCCTTCATCAGTTTTAAAAGTTACTCCACCAGAAGAAAGAGTAGTTTGATCCTGTTGTTCTTGATATTCAGGTTTATTCAAATTAAATCTATCACTATTTCTATTATCTCTCTCAAATTTATTAAAAGTACGGTACATTCTAAAAAATAAATCTTTGATTTGATCAAAATCCCCATCGGGGAAATCATCAAATCCATTCGGAAGGCAAAATTCAAACCCTTTATCAGAAGCAGATTTTCGGATACCAACGAAGTTGTCTTTTGCTTCTCTCTGTTTGACTAAGGTAATTTTTGCAAAATTAAACATACATTAATCAGTATAAATATGACATTGAATAGATCTAAGATTTAGGAGTAAACGCCATAATTTTTTCAATAAATCTATTATGTAATTTGGTAAAATCCCCAAACGTAATTAATTCTGAACGATCAACTTCCAGTAGCTTAACTAAAGGTCTTTTGTCTCGGTTAAAGACACTATCCCACAAGAAAAACATGAGTTTATTCCTTATTTGTTCAGAAGTAATACAGTTATTTTTATAATTAATGAAAAAATATCCAACTTGTTTATCTTCTATTCCGCGAACAGAATCGTGATGAATTTTAATAAAAAGATTAATTTGTTTGACTAACTTTTTCCATTCATATTCGTCAAAATCTGGATAGTTGGGGGGTTCGGGTTTACTTTCATCCCAATCAATAAACTCCCATTCCCAGCGCCGTTTAAATGCGCTATCCATAAAGTAAATAGAGTTATCAGATGTATTCATTGTCCCAACAATAGAAAGATTAGGAGGAATTTTAATTGTTCTATTTTCAAGACTAATATCTAAACAATCTAATCTATCTTGGAAAATTGTATATTCCTTCTCGTAATGCTTTTCCCCTGGAAAGTTATATTCAAATTTATTATCGGCTAAAGCTTTGTCTGTGACTCCTAGTAGTTCTAATATTTTTAGTATTTCTATTTCTGATACATTAATTTTATAGGATGACCAGCCATTATTATTCCTATCTAATAGCTGAAAAACAGTCCCAAAGATAGCAGAAGAATTCCCACGATTGATTTCATCTATAACTAAAATAACGTTTTCGGCTTGCAAACAAGCTTCTGAACGAGCTTCAGACAATAAAATATTTTGTTCTTCTATACTAAAATTTTTAAAATTCTTATCCTTAGTAGGATTTTTATATTTATCGAAGATTTTGCGATAAGCTTTAGATAAAGCGCACAAAAAATGACCTGGGAAGAATGTATACCGAACCTTTTCCCCTCTTGTAACTGGAATTAGCTTACCAACAAAATCCCCATAAGTATATTCAGGATGAAATACTGTTGGAATTACATTTTCCATACCTATACCTAAAGCAGGAATAATTTCATCCACTATTTTGCGGCTTTTCCCTGTTCCAGGGCTACCAAATAGAATTTTTTGTACTGGGCTTTTCATGGGGGCAAAGACAATCCATTGATCTAAAATATAGTCTTCCATTATACCAGCTTTGATTGCCCTACTGTATTCTCAATCCTCTGTAAAAAAACTTAACGTTGGGGATCTTCTGTTTTGAAAGCACCCAACACCAGACACCCGTGCAACTTTACGGTAAAATCTGATCTATAGAAGTGTTAATATAGTATTTCCTGTGCAAAATTCTGGACTGCAATACCTATCGGCATCAACGGATGCCTTAGAAACCCGATCGCCCAATCAACACCTACTCCCTCTGACGGCGAAAGTCAATCCGCAAGATCACTTAGAAATTGGTGGTTGTGACGTTACCGCTTTAGTTAAACAATTTGGCACACCCCTTTATATTCTCGATGAAACCACCCTGCGAACGGCTTGTCAACAATACCGGGATGCTTTAAAACGCTATTATCCGGGTGAGTCTTTAGTATTGTACGCCTCCAAAGCTTGGAATTGTTTGGCGGTTTGTGCTATTGTGGCTTCCGAAGGATTAGGCATTGATGTCGTATCAGGGGGAGAACTCTATACCGCCCTGCAAGCGGGAGTTCCACCGGAGAAAACCTACTTACATGGTAATAATAAATCCTCGGAAGAAATTCAATTAGCGATTGAAAGCGGGTGTACGGTGGTTGCGGATAATTGGTTAGATTTACACACCCTGGCTAAACTAAGTCAAGAGTCTATAGTTGATCATCCGATTCGGATCATGATTCGGTTTACCCCAGGAATTGAATGTCATACCCACGAATATATCCGCACCGGACATTTAGATAGTAAATTTGGTTTTGATCCCGGTCAACTAGATGAAGTCTTTCAATTTATTAGTCAACAACCGGGTTTATCTTGTATTGGGGTTCATGCTCATATTGGCTCCCAAATTTTTGAATTGCAACCCCATAACGATTTAGGATCAGTTATTATTGATACATTGAATAAAGCTAATCAATATGGTTTAAATATCTCAGAAATTAATATTGGTGGAGGTTTAGGGATTTGCTATACGGAATCAGATGATCCCCCAAGTATCGAAGATTGGGTAAAAATTGTTACTGAATCTGTTTTAAAAGCCTGTGAACAGAAACAATATCCCCTACCGAAATTATTATGTGAACCGGGACGGTCGATGATTGGCTCTAGCTGTGTCACCGCTTACACAGTCGGATCTCAAAAACAAGTTCCTGGAATTCGGACTTATATTGCTGTAGATGGCGGGATGTCCGATAATCCTCGTCCAATTACCTATCAGTCCTTGTACCGAGTGGTATTGGCAAATCAGATGTCTGCACCGATGACTGAACAAGTTACGGTTGCAGGAAAACATTGTGAATCTGGGGATATTTTAATTAAGGATGCTCAACTTCCCAAAGTTGAATCTGGGGATATTCTCGTGGTTATGGCAACGGGAGCCTACAATTATAGTATGGCATCTAACTATAACCGACTGTCCAAACCTGCGGCAGTTTTAGTTAACAATGGCGATGCTAACGTCATTATTGAACGAGAATCTTACCAAGATTTAATCAGTAAAGATCGACTTCCAGAACGTTTAAGAGTTAACGGTTGACCGTTGACCGTTAACAGTCAACATTAACCTCATAAATTTGATCATAATTCGATGAATACGGCGCCTAGTCATGACCAAGCAAGGAATTCCCTCCTGGTTGATTCAAAGTCTTGATATTGGATTAGTTTTTGCCGTCGCTTATGTGGTGTTGGTCATCATTGGAGAACGCCGGACTCTGTGGATGGTGCGGGGGTTTATTATTCTAATGTTGGCAACAGCTATTAGTAACTGGGCTAATTTGAGGTTATTGTATATTGCCCTCAATAGTTTAGTTACAGGTTCTGCTGTAGCGATGGCGGTAATTTTACAGTCGGAATTCCGCCAATTTTTAGAACAGTTGGGTCGCGGAGAAGTTTCGCAACTGTTTGGTCAGGGTCGCCGTGTGATTCCCGAACCCGATGGGGTGATTGATCAAATTGTAGAAGCAGTTAAAGAACTTTCGCAAAACCGTACAGGTGCATTAATTATTATTGAAACGGCAAGCCCCATTGATGAACGGGATTTTTCTGTTCCTGGGGTAAAATTGAATGCCGAAGTTTCTAGGGAACTGTTACAAACAATTTTTCAACCCAAAACCCTGCTGCATGATGGCGCGGTGTTAATTCGGGCGTCTCGAATTGCGGCGGCGGGGGTAATCTTACCACTCTCGGAACGGATGGCGTCTCGACAATTGGGAACTCGTCATCGGGCAGCAATGGGAATTACGGAACGAGTGGCAAAATGTATGTGTATTGTAGTGTCAGAAGAAACGGGTTCGATTTCTCTGGCGGAGAAAGGGGTTCTCAACCGACCCTTAACTAGCAGTAAACTGAAAGAGCTATTAGAAGCTCGTTCTTGGACATCCAATGATGACAGAACTGCTGCCTCGATGTCTATTAGCCATTTGGGAAACCGCATTGGTTCCCAAGGATGGGCTTTAGTGTCTCGCCTATTCCGTCCTCGATCCAAAGCTTCTCGGGAGAAAAAATGAGTGCCAAGACAAGAGTTATATATGAATTACCCGCAGATTTAGACCAAAGCCGTTTACCCAAACATATTGCTGTGATTATGGATGGCAATGGTCGCTGGGCCAAACGTCGGGGTTTACCGCGAACAATGGGCCATCGTCGGGGAGTGGATGCCCTCAAAGAAGCCTTACGCTGTTGTCGAGATTGGGGTGTGCAAGCACTAACAGCCTATGCCTTTTCTACCGAAAATTGGGGCCGTCCGTTAGAAGAAGTGGATTTTTTAATGGCGTTGTTTGAGCGTGTTTTAATGCGAGAACTGCGAGAAATGATGGAGGAGGAAGTGCGAATTCAGTTTGTGGGAAATTTAACAGCCCTTCCCAAGTCTCTACAGAAACAAATAGAATATTCAATGGAGGAAACGAAAACTAATAAGGGTATTCTATTTACTATTGCTACGAATTATGGCGGACGACAAGAAATTTTAAAAGCTTGTCGAGATCTGGCTACTCAAGTTAAAGAAGGGTTAATTCAACCGGAAGATATTGATGAAACTCTGTTTGAACAACATTTATATACAGCCGGAATGTGTCACCCGGATTTATTAATTCGTACCAGTGGAGAAATGCGAATTAGTAATTTTTTATTATGGCAACTCGCCTATGCAGAAATTTATGTAACCGATACCCTCTGGCCAGATTTTGATCATACGGAATTGCATCTCGCGTTGTCTTCTTATCAAAAACGGGAACGGAGGTTTGGTAAAGTTTGAATCAGTCATCAGTGTAGAATTGTTCAGGAATATAAGGCTGATTCATGATTGATTTATCAATTAAAAAATAGTTCGACTTGACAGCTAAATTCTGGTAAAAGCGGAGAGGTAATCTCATCCGTTATTAATAACGTTTCAGCTAAAATTAACTGATGATTTTGACGACGATAGACTTGAACTTGCTGTTGATAGCGATCAACAATCCAATATTCCTGAACACCTTGAGTCGAATACAGTTTTAACTTGGCTTGTTTATCCCGTCTTTCGTTTTCTTTTCCTGGGGATAATACTTCAACCACTAATTCAGGAGAACCTGTTAGATGTCCTGTACTATCTAATAAAGTCGCTAATTTTTCCCGACTCACCCAAACCACATCAGGAATGACATTATCAAATTCAGTATAAACAATTCCAGGGGAAATTACAGGTTCTCCTAACTGCGTTTGGCGTGACCATATTTCTAACGCTACACAAATATTACCACAAATTTGTTGATGGTTCCAATGGGGCGGTGTACTAACAAATAATTCTCCCCCAATAATTTCATAACGTTTCCACTCATCCTTAAACAACAACTCGACATCGGCTGTCGTCCATTTTATTGATTCTGTTAGAGTTTGATTCATGATTCAATTGGGGAGGTTAAAATGGGTAGATATTGATCATTGTAGACAAGTTATTTTCAAAATACTATTAAAAAAATCCGTTATTTCATCCCTTTTTAACCCTTCGTGTCCCATTAACCGCTAAAATAAATACCAGTATAAAGAGCGTTACAAACGCGGTTATTCTTCAGATTTTATGAGCGAAAGAACACTATTTGATAAAGTTTGGGAGTTGCATACCGTTGGAACCCTGCCATCAGGACAGACTCAACTCTTCATTGGTCTGCACCTGATCCATGAAGTCACCAGTCCCCAGGCGTTTGCGATGTTGCGCGATCGCCATCTCACCGTCCTGTATCCTGAACGCACCGTCGCTACAGTGGATCATATCGTCCCCACCGATAACCAAGCTCGTCCCTTTGTGGATACCTTGGCGGAAGAGATGATGCAGTCTTTGGAACAAAGTTGTCAAGAGCATGGTATCCGTTTTTACAATATCGGGTCAGGAAATCAAGGCATTGTTCACGTCATCGCACCGGAACAGGGGTTAACTCAACCGGGAATGACCATTGCTTGTGGTGACTCCCACACCTCCACTCATGGGGCATTTGGGGCGATCGCTTTTGGCATTGGGACGTCTCAAGTTCGGGATGTTTTGGCCTCCCAAACCCTGGCGTTAGGGAAACTGAAAGTGCGCCGCATTGAAGTCAATGGCGAACTGCCTCCGGGGGTGTATGCCAAGGATGTTGTGCTGCATATTATCCGTACATTAGGGGTAAAAGGCGGTGTAGGGTATGCTTATGAATTCGCCGGAAGCACCATTGAGGCGATGTCAATGGAAGAACGGATGACGGTTTGTAATATGTCCATTGAGGGGGGCGCTCGATGTGGCTATGTTAACCCGGATCAGGTCACTTACGACTATTTACAGGGTCGAGATTTTGCCCCCAAAGGAGACGACTGGGAAAAGGCCGTTGCTTGGTGGAATAGTATCCGTAGTAATACGGATGCAGTTTATGATGATGTGGTAAAATTCGATGCTGCGGAAATTGCTCCTACGGTAACTTGGGGCATTACCCCAGGACAGGGAATGGCCATTAATGAGTTAATTCCTGATTTAGAACAGATTCCAGAAGGTGATCGAGATGTGGCTAAAGAAGCCTATCAATATATGGAATTTGCCCCTGGAACCCCCATCAAAGGCATAAAAGTTGATGTCTGTTTTATTGGCAGTTGCACCAATGGCCGCCTCAGTGACCTGCGGGAAGCCGCTAAATTTGCCCAAGGTCGGAAAGTTGCCAATGGGGTGAAAGCCTTTGTAGTTCCGGGTTCTGAACGGGTGAAGGCCGAAGCGGAAGCGGAAGGACTCGATAAAATCTTTGAAACGGCAGGGTTTGAATGGCGCGAGGCGGGGTGTTCGATGTGTTTGGCGATGAACCCCGATAAATTACAGGGAAATCAACTGAGTGCATCCTCTTCTAACCGCAATTTTAAAGGCCGTCAGGGTTCCGCTAACGGACGCACGTTATTAATGAGTCCGGCAATGGTAGTGGCGGCGGCAGTTAACGGGGTGGTTACGGATGTCCGCGAGTTGTTGTAACTGACCTAACCCCCCAACCCCCTTCCCTACAAGGGAATGGGGAGCAGTTTAGACCTTTTAAACATTTAATACTAAGAATTCTTCTCCCCTCTCCTTGCAGGAGAGGGGTTGGGGGAGAGGTCATAACAAGTCAAAAGAGCAAAGTCAACGATTTCTTAATATTAACGACAGAACATTAACCATGAGCAAAATTCAAAATATTTCAGGAAATGGTATTCCTTTAGTCGGGAGTGATATTGATACTGATCGGATTATTCCCGCCCGGTTTTTACGGTGTGTTACCTTTGATGGATTAGGGGAACAAGTCTTTGCTGATGATCGCCAACAAATGCAAGGCAAACATCCCTTTGATTTACCCGAATATCAAGGGGCTAATTTATTAGTTGTGAATGCTAATTTTGGTTGTGGTTCTTCACGGGAACACGCCCCCCAAGCCATTGCTAAATGGGGAATTCAAGCCATAATTGGTGAAAGTTTTGCCGAAATCTTTTTAGGAAACTGTGTGGCAATTGGCATTCCCTGTGTCACCGCAGAACCGGAGGCAGTTAAGGCATTTCAAGAAGCATTAAAAGCCAATCCTGAAGCCACTGTTACCGTTGATTTAGAAGCCATGAAAGCCCACTGTGGAGATTTAACCATTGATGTGAATATGAATGCAGGTTCTCGTCAATCCTTTATTACCGGAATGTGGGATAGTTGCGGACAATTAATTGCCAATATTGATCAAATTCGAGAAACGTTCACAAAATTACCTTATCTGAATTGGGCAAGTTAAAGCCCAAAAATCGCAAGGAGGCGTTAAGCTTCCTTGTTGTTTTCAACCTTGATGTAAAAACCGGGTTTCTTCTTCCGTTTTTATCAATAAAGCCTACTTGTCTTTCAGAGGAACCCGGTTTCTTAACTCATGCGTAATCCTAAAAAACCGAAATTTGTTTCAATTCAACAATGCTTGAAAACGAGGGTCAGAGCGAATGGAGTCAAAATCAGAATCCGTTTTTGCCATATTTCGATTTTCTGCATCTAAATTAATCGCTTGTTGCAGGTTCTCAATTGCGAGTTCAACCTGATTTTGTAAGGCATAAGTACAGGCTTTATTATATAAAGTATTATCATCATTAGGTTTAAATTCTAAAGCCTTATCGTAGGATGCAATTGCTGCTTCTAACTGTCCAAATTTATAAAATTCATTACCTAAATCCCACAGAAATAAGTCACTATTAAAATCTGGATCATAACGGGTAACAAGTTGTTTTGCTTGTTCTTGAGCTTGTAATAACCAATTTAACCTTTGGGTTTCAGAACTTCGTTTAGATTTGTATAATAAAGCTGCGAATTTAGCTAAACCTGTCAAATTAGGAATATAGCGAAAACAAATATCTAAGCTTTGATTAATTTGAGATAGCTCTAAACCTAAAGACTGTAAATCGTTTAAATCAATCCTATCAGCTTTAAAGAGCCTCCAGCCTAGAAAAGCAATAAAATTGATGGATTTTAAAAAATTAAAAGTTTCAAAATTAAATAAAATCTGTTTATAATCAAGTTCTGCCAAAAAATCTACTTCTGAAAAAATAGCTATTAATGGATTGATTACAACTTCATTTTGATTAAAATAGGAAGAAGTAAATAGATAGGAAATAAACTGAAGTTGGCAATCATGGGTAGCGGCATAGAGAAGATGATAGAGAAATTCAGAAATAAATTTGCACCAATCAGGATTTCTATATTGTTTAGCGGGTGAACTTTCTGGTGAAACTGCTTGATTTGCTTGTTCTTGGAAATAATTTGCTAGAGTTTTGTGGGTTTGCTGAAATAACCTTTTATCATCTTGCCAAAGAGATTGCCGTAAGACATCTCTCGCAACATCATCTAATCAATAAGATCCTTGCACAGACTCAACAAAATTCAGTTTTTTTAGCCAGTCAAAACAATTAAGATTCTGAGCAACAGCCTGATCAAAATCTAAATTGTCCTGGGAATTGATTAAAAATTTAACTAAAGGTTGATCAAACGAACGGCAGCAAGCAACGAATTGAACAACTTTCTTCTGAGTTGAATTTAACCCTTGTAACAGCAGGGAAATAATTTCTTCATTGAACTGAAAAAAATCCAGGGTTTCTCCTTGCTGTCTTTGATTGCGAATTAAGTTAAGATAATAGGGTAAACCTTTCGTAATCTGAAAGACTTTTTTAACTTGACGTTCATGAGTTAAGCCGATCTGTTGTAGATACGCTTGAGTTTGTTCCGCATCAAACCGATCTAAATCATAAGTGCTAATTAAATTATAATCTTGCTGCAACTTTCGCCAAGGTTCTTGTTTCAGAAGATTATGTCTTCCTGCTAAAATTAATTTTATACAAGTTCGTTGTTGGTGCAGTTCTGTAGCTAAATATTGCCATAGCCAAAAATCAATATCTTGAGACGCTTTTTCATAGGTATCTAAAATCAGAATAACCGGACGTTTATTTTGCTTTAATTCCTCTACAAAAGCTTGCGTTAACTTCGGTAAAGGATTCAGCATTAGCTCCTGTAATTCCCGTTTCTTTTTCGTTGCTTTATGCTGCTGTAATAATTCTTGAAGATTATCTTTAACAGAGAGAATATTTGTAGAATAATCAATGACGGCTTCAGCAGCTTGGCCAGCAATCGGTGCAGGAATGGGTGAGCCTGGTGTTAAACTTGCGATCGCACTTGCACCCCGACCCACTAACTTTTTGACTGCATCAATCTGAGCCTGATCAACGGCTTTTTTACTCTCAGAAGGTTGGGTTTCTAACTGATGAATCGTCTCACGATATTGTTGATAAAGTTCTTTAAAAGGTTGTTTACCTAATAAATCTTTTTGTAAAATATTGGTTTTTGGCAACTGTTGATACAGTTGATTCATTACGTCAATCGCTGTTAAAATGTCTGGTGTTACTCCAAAGGAAACTTCAACAAAATCAGCGTTTTTTTGATGGTTTTGCTTCAGCCTATTTTTCAGGGTGGTTTTACCGACTCCTCCAATTCCCCAAATTTGAAAGATAATCGGAACATCTCTAGGGTTGCTTAAGGCTTGAGCAAAGCGTCCTTCTAATTGTTCTGCCTCTTGTCTGGAGATATAGAGAATAGGATCAGGCATAAAAGTTTTTCAATAGAATCCTATTCTGAATTATAGTACAAATCATTTTAGTTACCTCTTTTCTGCTGGTTCTCTGGCTTCAGCAATCGAGGCAATTTGGGGTAAAATCGTCCAGCAAGCGATCGCAATGCTGACAAAAGCAAAGCAATCAGGTAAACTGACCCCAAAACTGAATATAATCCTACTTTTGTCCTAACGATTACGGGTAGGGCTATAGTTTTAAGAGCAACCCAGATCTACTCTTGGGACTAATTGTATGCTACAACAGATTGAGTCCCCCAGCCTTTTAAAATTTCTGATCACCGAGAAAGAAACTGAACCTCAATTATAATTCTATCTAATATAACGTTCTGCCCGGGTGCAATGACAATTCAAGTCATTTGAATTCTTAGCTGAAGTTTCTCCAGTGGGAATTTTTCATACAGATAATGACGGAAACTGTCTTTATGTTAATCAGCGATGGTGTGAAATTGCTGGATTAACGATAGAGGCAGCTATGGGAAAAGGTTGGTATCGTGCGCTTTATCCATTAATTCAAGCCGAAAAAATGTCGAGTTTAGGTCAACTGGTGGCCGGGGTTGCCCATGAAATTAATAACCCGGTTAACTTTATTTATGGTAACTTAATTCATGCTCAGGAATACACTGAAACCTTATTAAATTTTATCAATCTCTATCAAAATTATTATCCTAATCCACCCACTGAAATTATTGATTTTGCCGAGGATTCTGATCTGGATTTCTTAATTGAAGATATGCCTAATATTCTCAATTCTATGAAAATGGGAGCTAATCGAATTCGAGAAATTATTCTTTCGCTTCGTAATTTTTCCCGGTTAGATGAAGCTGAAATGAAAGCCGTTGATATTCATGAAGGAATTGATAATACTTTATTAATTTTGCACAACCGTTTAAAAGAAAACTCTCAACATCAAGCGATTCAATTGATTAAAAACTATGACAATATTCCCTTAGTTGAATGTTATGCCGGACAATTAAATCAAGTGTTTATGAATTTAATTTCTAATGCCATTGATGCTTTAGGAGATTATAGTCATCATTCCTCTATCCAACAACAGCAAAATCATGGACAAATTACAGTTCAAACTGAACTGCTTGATCAACAATGGGTTAGAATTAAAATTGCAGATAATGGCATGGGAATGTCAGAAAAGGTTAAATCTAACTTATTTAATCCCTTTTTTACCACCAAACCCGTCGGAAAAGGAACAGGGTTAGGATTATCGATTAGTTATCAAATTATTGTTGAAAAACATAAGGGTTCAATTCAATGTAATTCTCAAGTAGGTCACGGAACAGAATTTATAATTGAAATTCCCTTGCATCAACATTAAAGTAGTAAGCCCTTCAGGGCTTTCTGATGCGTAAACACCTCACTACAATTAATGAAAATAATCATAAATTTGTCGAGCTAATTTTGAACCAATTCCTGAGACTTCGGCTAACTGTTCTAAGGTTGCTATTCTAATATAATCAATGGAACGAAAATGGGCTAATAGTAATTTTTGGCGATGATGTCCTAACCCTGGAATGTCATCTAAACGCGATCGCTTCATTCTTTCACTGCGTTTATTTCGATGAAAACTAACTGCAAACCGATGGGCTTCATCGCGTAATCTTCTTAATAATTGAACCCCCGGTTGTTCGGGATCAGTTTCTAACGGAAAACTTTCCCCAGGTAGAAAGATTTCTTCCCGTTGTTTGGCTAAACTGACTACTCGAATTTCTTCTAATAAATTCATCTCTTGTAATACAGCTACCACCGCAGAGAGTTGACCTTTGCCGCCATCAATCATGATTAAATCCGGTTTATCTGTTGAGGTGGAATAGTCTCTAAACCGTCGCTGAATTACTTCTGCTAAACTGGCAAAATCATCGGAATGTCCGGCTTGAACGGTAGGGTTTTTAATCTTATAATGACGATAGTATTGCGGGGCAGGTAAACCTTCAATAAATACGACACGGGAAGCAACAGCATCCGACCCTTGAATATGGGAGATATCATAGCCTTCTATGCGGTGGGGGATGTCGGGTAAATCAAGAATTACTGCTAAATCTTCTAAGGCTAAGGTATTGCGATCGCTTAATTTTTGCACCCGTTCTAATTCATATTCAGCATTGCGTTCTACCATCTCAATTAACTCGGCTTTGAGTTGGCGTTGGGGGGTTAAAATTGTCACTTTTTTTCCTTTACGATCGCTCAACCAATCTGTTAGAATAGATTCATCGGGTAATTCATATTGAACTAAGATTTCACTCGGAATTTCAACAGCATCAACGGTTTGATAATGTTCTTCTAAAACTCGCTGTAAAATTAACCCCATTTCTGTTAATTTTAAGCCGGGAGGGACGGCGGCGGTAAACCCTAGTCGTCCTACTAATTGTCCGGCTCGAATTTGGAATAATTGAATACAAGCTTGTTTAGAATTAGCCGCCAGTGCGATCGCATCCCGTGAGACTCGATCATCGGGTAAAGAGACTTTCTGCTCTGCATTTAAAGATTGTAAACCTTGAATTTGATCTCGAATTTTTGCAGCCATTTCAAAGTTTAATTCCTCAGCAGCTTGTTCCATTTGTTCCGTTAAATGATCAATCAGTTCCGTTGATCGACCTTGAAAAATCATCGCCAATTTTTGAACTATTTTTCGATATTCTTCAGGTGAAATTAACAGTTGACAAACCCCTGGACAGCGACCGATATCATAATTTAAACAAGGGCGATCTTTAAATAACGGTTTGGGACGTTGACGCAGGGGAAAAATTCGCTTAACTAAATGCAGCGTATTTCTCAAAACCCTCGTATCCACATAAGGGCCATAATAACGGTCTTTCTGATTTCCTAAACGACGTTTTCGGGTAATAAAAATTCTAGGATAATCTTCAGACCAAGTAATACACAAATAGGGATATTTTTTATCATCCTTGAGCAGAACATTAAAATGGGGTTGATGTTGTTTAACTAAATTGGCTTCTAAGGCTAATGCTTCTGCTTCTGTATCGGTGACAATAAATTCTATCTCGGTAATTTGTTGCACCATTAAGGAAATCCGAGGGGTGTGATGATCATGTTCTCGAAAATAAGAACGAACCCGCGATCGCAATTTCTTTGATTTGCCAATATAAAGAATATTATCCTGATGATCTCGCATCAAATACACCCCAGAAACCGGAGGAATATCGCGTAACTGTTTTTCTAAACGTTCTGGGTCTTTAACCAAAGGAAGAGTTATAATAGATGACATGGTTAGATTTAAACTTGAATGTAAGGAATTAAATTGCTATAATCTGATTATAACAAAACTTTTGTTAAGGTTATTCAAAATTAGGATATAATTATGATTCAGGAACTAACCGATTTAAGAAATTGTATCTTAGAAGAACGTTATCAAGATGCTTTAGAGATTATTGATGAACTTGAAGAAATGGGAAAACAAGCAATTCTGAGAAACATAGAATCTTTTTTAGTTCGGCTGTTTATCCATTTGCTCAAAAATCAAGTTGAAAAGCGATTAACAAATTCTTGGATTGCTTCTATCTCTGATTCTATTATCCAAATCAAAAAACTAAATTTAAAAGACAATAAAAATTCCTATTATATTCAAGCAGATCAATGGCAATCTTATCTGGAGGAAGCAATTGAGCAAGCCATTCGTCCCGCTAGTATAGAAATTTTAGGCGGTAGCTTAAAATCGACTCAACTATCAGTAATAATTGATCACAACTTATTATTAGACATAGGAAAAAAATTACTTAATTTGACTTATGAATATACAGTTAAAGAATTACCTCACCGCATTGATCAAGAATTAGCTCAATTACCAGGCGGTCAAGATTGGTTTGATCTGTTATAATTGTGAAATAGCTAAATTTAGGGTTCAGGTTTTGATTATGGTTCAAGCTCCCCCTGCTTTAAAAACAATCGCAACCAACACCTGGGTAAAAGCGACCTGGGAAGAATTTTTAGCCTTAACCGAAAATCCTCAGTATACTGAGGGTAAATTTTATTATGATCAAGGATATGTGAGGATAGAAATGGCTCCATTAGGTTCAGCACATAGTCAGGATAATTCAATTATTTCTACCGCAATTGTTATTTATGCCACTTTAAAAAATATTCGGATTAAAGAGTTAACAAATCCATCTTTCAGAAAAATAGGAATCAGAGATAGTCAACCGGATATCGGGTTTTATATCGGGGATAATTTCCAATTTCCGCCTCGCAATAATTCCCCGATTAATTTAGATGAACTCACTTCTCCTAATTTAATTATTGAAGTCGGTGCTTCATCTTTTGCCGATGATATTGGTCGAAAACGATTACTCTATGAAAAATTAGGAATACAAGAATATTGGGTGGTGAACGTTGAGGATAACACAATTTTAGCCTTTACTGTAGAAAATCAAGGCAGTCGATTAATAGAAGAATCAATTGTTTTACCCGGATTAAAAATAGCCTTAGTGGTAGAAGCATTGCAACGTTCCCAAACCGAAGATGATGGAGCCATTACACGCTGGTTGATGGGTGCTATTAATTCCCCTTAAATCAGAAAGACAAGGGTTATTATTGAGATTAAAAAATTAAATCAGGATCAAGTTGCTCAAAAATTTAAGACAAAACCCGTTGGTAAAGGCACAGGTTTAGGTCTATCCATTGCTCACCAAATTATTACTGAAAAACACAACGGTAGATTAAGGTTTGTTTCTCAAGAGGGACAGGGGACAACCTTTGAAATTCTATTATCCGTCAGTGAACCTTCTTCCTGTTAGAAATTTTTTGTAAAACGGGAGTTGTGTACCGATACAATTGTGGCAAGTATTCCATTGTCAATGTCTTATGAATATTCGTACAGTTTCAACTCAACCCTTTAACGACCAAAAACCAGGTACATCCGGCTTACGCAAGTCAGTTCCGGCCTTTCAAAAGCCCCATTACCTAGAAAATTTCGTTCAAGCTATTTTTGACACCCAACAGGGATATGAGGGGGGAACCCTAATTTTAGGAGGAGATGGTCGCTACTATAACCGCCAGGCAATTCAGATTATTCTGAGAATGGCCGCAGCAAATGGCGTAGGACGGGTGCTGGTGGGCTGTGAGGGCATTGTTTCCACTCCGGCGGCATCCTGTATGATTCGCAAAAATCAAGCCTTTGGGGGGATTATTCTCTCTGCAAGCCATAACCCCGGCGGGCCAGAAGGAGATTTTGGGATCAAATTCAACGGCAGTAATGGCGGGCCAGCCGCCGAAAAAATTACCGAGGAAATTTATGCTCGCACCCAGGTGATTAATGCCTACAAAATGATGGATGCGGCGGATATTAATTTAGATAAACCAGGTAGTTTTAAACTGGGAACAATGACTGTTGAGGTGATTGATTCCGTGCAACCCTATATGCAATTGATGGAATCTTTATTTGATTTTAACTTAATTCAAAAATTGTTAACATCGGGCAAGTTTCGGATGTGTATGGACTCCATGCACGCTGTTACTGGGCCCTATGCCCATGCTATTTTTGAAAAACGCTTAGGTGCAGCAACGGGAACAGTTGTTAATGGTGTTCCTTTAGAAGATTTTGGCGGCGGTCATCCCGATCCTAATTTAGTTTATGCCCATGATTTAGTAGAAATTATGTTCGGGGAAAATGCACCGGATTTTGGGGCGGCTTCCGATGGCGATGGCGATCGCAATATGATTTTAGGACAGAATTTTTTTGTAACTCCCAGTGATAGTTTAGCGATTATAACTGCTAATGCCCATTTAGTTCCCGGGTATAAAGACGGGTTAGCGGGAGTTGCCCGTTCCATGCCAACATCCCAAGCACCTGATCGTGTGGCGGCAAAATTAGGGATAGAATGCTATGAAACCCCTACAGGATGGAAGTTTTTCGGCAATTTATTAGATGCTGGAAAAGCCACATTATGCGGGGAAGAAAGTTTTGGAACCGGATCAAATCATGTTCGGGAAAAAGATGGTTTGTGGGCGGTATTATTCTGGCTGAATATTTTAGCCGTGCGTCAAGAATCCGTAGAATATATTGTTCGCAGTCATTGGCAAACCTACGGACGAAATTACTATTCTCGTCATGACTATGACGAGATTGAAATAGAAAAAGCTAATCAATTAGTTGACAAGTTGCAAGCTGCTTTACCGAATCTAAAAGGTCAAAAATTCGGAAATTATCAAGTCGAATATAGCGATAATTTTAGCTATACTGATCCGGTTGATAATAGCGTCAGTAATAATCAAGGAATTCGCATTGGGTTTACCGATGGTTCTCGAATTGTCTTGCGGTTATCAGGAACAGGAACCAAAGGCGCGACTCTACGGGTTTATTTAGAAAGTTATGAACCAGACCCCACAAAACACAATTTAGATCCGCAAGAAGCCTTAGCTGAATTAATCACCATTGCCGATGAAATTGCCCAAATCAAAACCATAACCGGACGTCAACAACCCACTGTTATCACTTAATCTAAGGTCAATTGCTCTAAACTTGTAGGGTGGGCTTTGCCCACCAATTTTATTATATGTACTCTAGTTAAAATGTTTTATCTTAAGTTAAACCCTACTCAGTTTAGCCCAGGTAGAGGAATCACCTTAAACCCTTTCTTCCTGTAATTTCTCCTGCACCCACAAATTTAAAAGATTTTCAGCAGACATCCCTTTCTGTTCCGCGACAGCACTGATTTTTTCAGATAAACTTTTATCGATGCCGTAATATGTTACTTGAGAGTTATGGCCAAGATTAATTGTAAATTCAACTGGATAAGTTTGCTCCCAATAATCAGCCGTATCATGCTGATCCCAAAACTCTCCTATCTCTTCATAAGAGGTAGCATTTGAGATAGAACTTCTAGCCATTTTGGTATTTTCTTCGTTCGGCATTGGTCATGTCCCTCGCTGATAATATTAAAGCATTTTTGTCTTCCTTCTAGATGAAGAAAACAATTAATCAGCCTTTCCATATTATCAAGTTAGGATGATGTTGTTGTGTTCAACCCGATTTTGATTAGGCGTTAAACACAACAACACCGTTAGATTTACGCTTGAATTAGAAATTGACTAGCTGTTAATACAGGTTTATTGGTTAAGGTTAAGAATTGACCTCCATTACCAAAACCTGCGGCTGTGCCATTTTGATTGTAGAACAATCCGCCAGTCGCGGTATTATAAACAATATCGGCGGCACTGGTAGCAGCTAAGGCATCGGTGGTGACTTGGGCAAATTCACTCACCACAGAAAACCCAGTTCCCGCCGCACTGCTAATACGGGTAAATGTGGTTTTATCTAACACAATTTGATCGGTTTCTGAGCTAGTAAAGTCAGTGATTGTATCCACACCTACCACAGAAGTCGCAAAAGCAGCATTGGTATTGTAGATAAATTTGTCCGCACCTAATCCGCCTGTAAGGGTATCATTACCTACACCGCCGTTGAGTTGGTCGTCTCCCTGATTACCAATTAAAAGATCGTTTCCTTTACCGCCTTTGAGGGTATTATTAGCACTATTACCGTTAATAGTATTAGCCAGATTATTACCCGTACCATTAATTGCGGTTGTCCCGGTTAAGGTCAGTTCTTCCACGTTATCAGGTAAGGCATAAGTTACAGAAGATTCTACTAAATCTGTTCCTTGATAGGCTAATTCGGTAACGACATCTCCGGTGTCATCCACAACATAAGTATCGTTCCCTTTACCGCCTTTGAGTTGGTCGGCTCCCTCATTACCAATTAAAAGATCGTTTCCTTTACCCCCCTTGAGGGTATTATTAGCACTATTACCGTTAATAGTATTAGCCAGATTATTACCCGTACCATTAATTGCGGTTGTCCCGGTTAATGTCAGTTTTTCCACGTTATCAGGTAAGGTATAAGTTACAGAAGATTCTATTAAATCTGTTCCTTGATCGACTAATTCAGTAACGACATCTCCGGTGTCATCCACAATATAAGTATCGTCACCTGTACCACCTTTGAGTTGGTCGGCTCCGGTACCGCCATTGAGGGTATTATTAGCAGTATTACCCTTAATTGTATTAGCCAGATTATTACCTGTACCATCAATAGCGGTTGTCCCGGTTAAGGTCAGTTTTTCCACGTTATCAGGTAAGGTATAAGTTACAGAAGATTCTACTAAATCTGTTCCTTGATCGAGTAATTCGGTAACGACATCTCCGGTATCATCCACAACATAAGTATCGTTTCCTTTACCGCCTTTGAGTTGGTCGGTTCCGAGTCCTCCATCTAAACGATCACTACCATTGCCACCATCAAGAATGTCATTTCCAGCTAATCCACTGAGGGTATCGTTACCTGCTAATCCATTGATAATATCTGCATTGGCAGTTCCGGTTAAGTTATCAGCGCCAGTAGTGCCATTAATGGGGTTGGTTCCCTGAGTTTGGAAATTCCAGATACTATTTCCGCTAATACCTGCATAATTGTTACCCGCAATATCCTGAATTGCACCATTGGCAATTTCAACGTAATAATCTGTAGTTGACGCTAAATCGTTGGTGGGATTAATGGTCAGTTGACTACCACTAACGGTGATATTAGTTTCTACTACCGAGTCGTCAGATACTTTCTTAGTAAGAATATCGCCAACTGTGCCTTTTTTAATATCTTCGCTGAAGTCAACAACTAAGTCAGCACCAACGGCAATTCCTGTGGCATTATCAGTAGGGGTGAAAGTGTTGGCTGTGGGTGCGGTTGTATCTGCGGTTTGGAAATTCCAGATACTATTTCCGGT
>CAITND010000061.1 GCA_903893625.1 uncultured Oscillatoriales cyanobacterium | reverse complement strand
CTTTTGCTGTTAATAAATATCAAAATCGTTCGTTTTTAATATTTCCAACTTATTTGATAAAAATTAGAGGGAATTTGATCGGAAAATTTGATGATTTTTTTTGAAGATAGCGATCGCATTTTTGAAAATGAAAACGCCCTGCTCAAAAGGCTGAAAAAGAAATTGAGCGTCGGAGTAAAGATATCATTCAACGATTAAGTAGATACACTCATTTATCTGCTGATAACATCGAATATTATTCTGCCCTAAAGCGTTACCGCTTGCTACCTTTGCTAACTAAAATCATCAAAAATGCCTACGCGGGATTCAAACTTGATAACGTACAACCAGCCGATCCTTTTGAATTGGCAGATCCGGAAGTGAAAGCTTTTGCCGATGAGGAGCGCCAAAAAAGAGCAAAAAGTAAAGGTAAAGAAGTTAATGCCAAAGACAGAATGTTTGATGAAATGAGGAAAATTCTCTCAGAGGATGAGTTAAACTTGGTGCTTGATAAGTTCAGACAGGAACGCAGAATCCCGCCCAAAGTTGCTATCCTTGGGAAAGCTGGTGTGGGGAAAACAACAACTCTTAATAGTGTGTTTAATGCACAATGGAAAACGAGCCACACGATTGTGGGTACAACTCAGGCTCAAATGAAAGAATTTTCCCTCTCAAGCGGCGGAACTTTAGCTGTTGTTGACTTACCCGGCTATGGACGGAGTGTGGCAGAAGATCGAGAGTATGAACAAATTTATCAGGAGATCATTCCTTCCTGTGATTTAGTATTTCTCGTTCTGCAAGCCAATACCAGAGATTTTGCCGATGATCAAGAAATGATTATGAAAATCTCTGAGTGGCTTAGAGATTTTCCAACCCCTGAACGCTAAGGAGTATGGAAAATGGCCTTAACCGAAGCTGACAAGAGAAGGCTTAACCAGATTTTCGATCAATTAGATGATTACGAGCAACAAAAGGTTTTATCGTCTCAACAGGCTTTTGAAAATTGGTTGCGTAACAGTGCTTATTCAATTTACTGTAAAGTCAGGGATTGGTTAAATGACCTTTGGGACTGGTTATTTGGATAGTTGGCACACCATTATTGGATGGGAAGAGGTAACGCTAATATGGGAAAAATGACAGATGAAGAAAAACGCCGGGTGATGGAAATGCTGGATGAACTTGATCGAAGCCAATTAGAGAAAGTTTTAGCTTCGGTAGAAGCTTTTGGAAATTGGTTATATAATAGTGCTTACTCAATTTATTGCAAAGTCAGGGATGCTTTGAGGAGCTTGTGGCAATCCATTTGTAATTTTTTTAGTTAGTTTTTTGTAGCGGGAGTTATCTCAATGGCGTTAAGTGATTACGAAAAGCAGCAAGTTATAGAAGAACTCGACATTTTAGAAGAAACAACACGAAGAGTGATTTTAGCCTCTCTTGAAGCTTTTACAGAATGGTTAGCCAATGTGCTGTATGTAATTTATCTCAAAATTAAAGATGTAGTAAGCCGATTTTGGAACTGGCTAAGTTCACAATTTTAAAGATCGTTCCCAGGCTCATGCTTGGGAATGTATGATGGTTAATGTCTGTTTTTTCAACTGAAATTGACAAAATCGAATCAATATGATTAAATATATTAGGGTGAAAGTATCTATAAAAAATGCCAACCGTTTTAAGATTTGAAAGCTATCGCTTTTATTTTTACAGCCATGAACCCAATACATGAAAAACCCGGTTTCTCTGTCCGGCACGATCGCGTCTCTTCTAGCACCCCCACAGCAGAAGCGTGATCGCGTTTTTCTCTCCCAGGAAAAATATCTGCTGTAGTTTATTCTCTTCCACTTACACACTTACCTAAAATTCCCAGAATTTTATTCACCTCATTTAAAAAATACTCGGATAAATCAATTTCAATCACCTGACTTTCTAGCCTTAAAAATTTCCAGATTTCTCCCGTCGTCACCACTCCATAAATAGGTGAGATTTGATTACCCTCTTGTTCATTAAATAATTTTGCGGCATACATTTCTGCTAGGCATTGACCTAAACCTAAATTAATATTTTCTCTCTTAGCTTCAACAATGAGAATCACAGGCGCACTAATAATCAGCAATTCACTGGAACGGCTGATGATAAAATCACAATTGCCATTTAATCCTTGTTCATAATCGACGGTAAAATCCACACCAGAAAATAAACTAATTTGACTAGGAAACTTTTTGGTTAATTCTAGTAAAATGGGGGCAATAATCATTTCTGAACGGGATTTTTCCGTGTTACTGGCTAAGGCGAAAGGGACGTTATAATCTAAAGTTTCTGTTAAGATATTACTGCATTCTACCGCCGGAATAGCCGAGAATAAATCTTGCTGCGATGAAATAGTTAAATTAAAGGCTTTTTTCGCGCTGGTTAAACTAAAATCACTGTAGGCCATGCTTTCACCTGCTTAATGATAATGATAAGGATTAGTTGTTTAGGTAGGATTTCTACCTGGTTGCGAGCGATCTCTATTTTAACTCACCGCGACTCCAACATTTCCTCAACTGTCAAACCAATATCAATTGCAATCTGCCGAAGCAATCTAGGTGATATATCACGCCCTTTATGAAAAGGAACAGTCGTTCCTCGTCCATCTTCGTGACGGAACTGCTTATGTGACCCTTTTTGACGCACCTCTACAAACTCAAGGTTCTCTAGTATGCGAACTATTTCCTGTGGTTTTAGAACTGGAATATTGCTCATAATTTATCGGATCACAATCTGTTGTGTCCCTATAAACTCTGTCTTAATAACCAGATCATCATCTTCTAGGAGCATCTCAATTACCTCACGCAGATTCTCCTGTAACTCATCCAATGTTTCTCCCTGGGAATGTGCGCCAGGAAACCCAGGAATATAACCAACGTAAAGATTGGTATCAGAATCTTTTTCGATTATAGCAGTAAATGTTTTCATAAGATTTGCTTTCGATATTGCTGATGTAAAAGGGTAAGCTGATCCACAATAGTCAAATTCAAAATTGGTGAAGTATTACTAACTACCAGCATAAGTCAAATCATCATCTAATTCTTCTGGTGTGTAGTGTCGCAAAACTCCACGCTCTCCCAATAGTTGTCCAAATTCATATTTATCCATAACAGCCAGTTCTCGTGCTTTACCAAAGGATAATAGATCCTGACTATAGAGAGCGATCGCTAATTCTTGACGCAATTCCTGTTCAATACGCTGTTCAGGTAAACGAATGGCTTGCAAAACCGAATCAGAAATTAAAATTTGTAGTCCCATATTCGTTTATTATCAATAAATTTAAGGTAAGAGTTAAAATTGTATTCTATCGTTTCCTGGTTCTAGTTGGAACTGCTATGATCAGATAAAAAACGTCAACCTCCGCAAAAACCATGACTACAGTAACACTAGAGTTACCTGAAGAAATCTTTTCAGCCCGTCGCCTTCCCCCTGATGATTTTGTTCAGGATATGCGCCTAGCTGCTGCTATCTATTGGTATCAAAAAGCTGAAATTTCTCAGGAAAAAGCCGCCCAAATTGCGGGTTTAAACCGCAGAGACTTCTTAGATGCTCTAGCGCGTGAGCAAGTTGATGTGTTTGTAATCGACTTTAATGACCTACAACGGGAGCTTGAGCGTGGCTGATTCTTTGGATAATAAAGTCATCCCTCCTGCCATCAATACCTCTCCTCTAATATTCTTAACAAAGGGTGGGGTTTTGGAATTATTACAGATCATCAGTCAAGAAATTATCGTACCTGTCCCTGTAGCAACAGAGATTCAGACCTATGGAGAAATGGATGTAACCGCTATAGCATTGGTTCAGAAAAACTGGCTAGTTGTTGTGGAAACTCCGCCAGTACCAACTGTGATTCAGAGTTGGGATTTAGGTGCAGGTGAATCCGCCGTACTAACTTGGGGTTATGTCCATCCTGGCACAGAGGTAATCCTCGATGATCTAGCAGCCCGCCGCTGTGCAGCAGCATTGGGGATTCCGGTTCGGGGAACACTAGGTTTAGTTCTCAATGCTAAACAACAAGGTATCATTCCTACCGCACGCCCGATTTTAGAAAAATTACGCTTATCAGGAATGTATCTGTCTGAGCGGGTAATGAATCAAGCGCTAGCATTAATAGGAGAATAATATGAATACTTTGGCAATTCAAACTGATATTCGTGTAAAAAATGTTCTCATCCATGAAGATGCTTTTAGTGTGGAATTAATGGATGGACGCACTCTCACCACTCCCTTAGCTTGGTTTCCTCGACTATTAAAAGCTAATCCCGAACAACTACAAAAATGGGAAATTTGTGGCGGGGGTTATGGGATTCATTGGGAAGAAATAGATGAAGATATTAGTACCGAAGGATTATTACGCGGTGCTGCGGCTCCTCAAAATCAAAGGCAATCCCTAGTATAAATTCCCGTGTTGCTCATTTCAAGATTATACCTTAAAATACTAATCCTAGAGCGATCGCTTTTATTGATATAAAAGAGGCGATCGCACCCAAAATTATAATCAAATTCCTCCTCACTCACGATCGCAAAATATCATCCACAAGAACCGTACCACCATCACAGAAGTCTATACTGAGATGATAATCTTCAAGTAGTGCAGTCCCTATGAGCGGACGATGACCCATTCCTAGCACTGCAACATCTTTTTCTGCACCATTCCACAAAATAGTTGCCAAATAAACATTAGTTGCCAGATTAGAATTATCAGCTAACTTTGCATTAATTTTTCCAAGATAAGGCAACCCAAGTTTAGCAATCGCAGGAGATGGCAAAGTCAAGAAACCTTCAAAACCTGTATCAACAATACACTCAATTTCTATATCTAAATTTTCTGGCAGACGTAAAATCAAACTAATTCTAGCTTGTCGCCCAACTACATTTCCTTGCATTATTTATGCCGTCCTAACCAATGTACCACCAACAGCATAAACTGCATCAAAACCAATCCGTTCCCCCCAAATTATTGCATTAGTCTGTTTAGCTCGTAATTTGCCACTTGTTACCACCAAATCCTCACCAATTTCATATTCCCCCGTCTCCACATTAATTGCAATAATCTTGCCAATATTCTCCGGTGTTTCTACTTGAGCGCGGATAACATTTTCATAAAGTTCTTTACCCCGTTTATCAAACACTTGTTCAGCCGGAATACCAGTAACTTCGCCGCTATCCATTTCGCGATCAAGCCTTTGGGCTTCCTCACTCCAGATAGCTGTAACTTTTGGATCAATTTCACTACTTTGTCCCAAGTGTTTTAGGAGTCGGGATAGCAATATTGCCTGAGAATCCCTTGGCAATGCCATAACTTGATCTTCCAGATTTTCAATAGTCATAGTATTTAAGGATTTTATCATAGATCAATTCTATCATACTTGGGAATCAACAACTGCTGATTACTCCATTAACTGCTTTTCTCGTTTCAAGATTCTACCTTAAAATACTAATCCTAGAGCAATCGCTTTTATTGATATAAAAGAAGCGATCGCTATTATTATAAATAAATTTAAGGTAAGAGTTGAAATTGTATTCTATCGTTTAATAATTGTTATTCTGTTCGCGTAATTTTGGTGTTTGATTGCTGGCGCTGTGCAATTTCAATTAACATTCTTAATGCCTCATTGACAGCTTGATCATTGGGAAAAGCTTGAGCAATATCGGGGTCTAAAAGCACTAAGTTTGTCCCGGCACGATACCGCTCAACATACTTACCTTTAACACCTCCTTCCAATTGCTGAAAATCATACTCAGACAGCAATTCGTCTTCCATTTCGTTCTGTTTATCCTTGTCCATAAAACCTCTGCTCCTGTCGTGTAGCTTTTCGGGCACTGATGATTCGTACCCTTTCTAATCGATCAGTGTGTGCAACAATTAAAAGTTGCCCAAACCTAGATATACCGATGATAATATAGCGACTCTCTCCGATGGAATGGTTAGGATCGGGAAAAGTTACAGAAAGGGGATCATTAAATACAGTAACAGCTTCCTGAAAGGAAACACCATGTTTCTCTAAGTTTCGTGCTGCTTTATCTGGATTCCACTCAAATTCCATACTTAGCTTGCTTCATGGCAGCTTGGATGTATTGAAGATTCTACCTTAAAATATTAATCCTAGAGCGATCGCTTTTATTTATATAAAAGAGGCGATCGCACTTTTTCAAAAACCTCAACCTCATTTTATGGGATGAAAAGCCGACTTACACCCATATAGCTATTAATATTAAGCACAATCTCAATTAGACGCTCAACACAACGTTCTCGATATTCCGAATCATTCAGTAATCTATCAGCATTTCCAATTGTAATCACAGGTAATGAATTAGGGGTATTTTCTTCACGCATTACTTGTTCTAAAGAATCCTTGCCTTTCATACTGCGATTAGCTGTCAGCAAAATCATCTGATTTTCTTGAGCAAGTCGCCAAACTAATCTATCATCGCTATCAATAGGCAATTCCATTTGTGCAAAGGTAACAAAACCCATGGGAATGATATCAAGCCAACCTTGATTAGCAATAGCTCCAAAGAAAATCATGGCGTGTCCATTGAGATTATGATCTATCAAAAAAATCATCCTTTAGCCTCACGTTTTGCCTTAGCTGCTCGCAGTTTTTCCCATGCAGCTTCGGTTCCTGGTTGGGGAGGTTGGGCGGCAATTCTAGCAATGAGATCACGATTTTTTTCTTCATAATATAGTCGCAGTTCTTCAGCTTCCTTAAGAACTATTTGATACTCAGCTTCAACATCAGGACGGTTGGCTTCAATATAAGCTAAAGCCGCGTTAATTTGTGCCTCTGTCAGATCAAATAATCCCCTGATAAATTTAGGTGGATATTGAGCCGTTACATAGTCCATAATGTCGTAGATAGTAATGCGTGTACCTGCGATTATTAGTCCTCTTTCTGTACGGATAATAGCTGTTTGTTCGTTGGATAGAGTTGTCATATTTATAGCCTCGTAGAAGTTATTTTTATACTAACATGGGTGCAACCGGATGGCAGCGTTTTTTGTTAGAGTTTGAAACACGAAGGCACTAAGGTTTGAGATGTATTCATATCTCCATTAGGAAGTCGGGAATTTAAGGGATGAAAATACGTCCGACTCCCATTGAGTTTTCGATATTGATCGCGATCTCGATCAAACGTGCAGCACACCTTTCTCTATAACTTCTTTCTTCCATTCAAGCCAACCTTCAGCGAGAATAGTCCCCCAAAGCCATGTTGCTTGACCTTCAATGTTATGATCGATCAAAAAAATCATGTCCTAGACTCAATTTTATCTTTCCAAGCATTTAGTTTAGCGCGTATTGCTTCTTGTTCAGGCTTTAAAGATATTGTGGCAATTTGAGCAAATCGTTCCCGGTTACGATTTTCCCAGTATTGATGAATTTCTTCTGCTTGTTGTAAAACAATTTGATATTCTGCTTCAACTTCATCACGATGAGCATCAATATAAGACATAGCTGCGTCAAACTGTCGATCAGTAATGTAAAATTTGTGCCGAATTAAATTGGGGGGATAGCCAGCATGAATGTAGTCCATTAACTGATAGAGTGTAATTCGAGTACCTGCGATTGTTAGTCCTCTTTCTGTACGGATAATAGCTGTTTGTTCGTTAGATAAAGTTGTCATACTGATAGTCTCCTAGAAGTTATTTTTATAGATTTTCCCAATCATTAATATCAACTTTAGCCTGTCGCAAGATTTTAGCTAAAAAGTTGGTACTGATATCACCTTGATGGGGATTAGGGATAGTGACACGAAGGTTTTCTTTTAACATAAACTGATGCCTTTTTCCCGAATAGGGGCCATCAAATCCCAGTTGTTTCAGGTAATAAATTAAGTCTCGACGTTTAATGGGTTTTAAAAGAGGCATCAGGCAACTTCTCTAGTAATTTTCAAGTCGATATTATCAAGGACGGGCAAAGGAAGATTCAGGGTAAGACTCAGTAAAATCCAATCTTCCAATACCTCTTGCAATTCTTCTCGGCACGCTTCAAGGGTTTCAGCATTTGCATAGACTCCTTCACAGGTAGGAATCTCTCCATAGAAAGTTCCGTCATCAGGAAAAATTTCATATCGAGCTTGCTTCATCGCTGCCTGAATGTATTGAGTTAACATATTTAGCTTATAACGATTTTATCTATTCTTAGATCACATTCTACTACATTAGTATAGAACCCAGTTCAAAATTAGTGACTCATTATTTACTACGAGCATCAGTAACTGAACCCTCAAACTCTACTCAAATATTCACAGGGTATAGAAACCGGGTTTCTGAAGGAAAAATCTGGATTTTAACCTATAGATAACAGCTAGAAACCCGGTTGCTTAAGTCCTGAAACTATTGATTTTAAATGGTACAAATTTGGGTTAATGTGGCGACAAAATTCGGATAAGAAATTCCTGCTGCTTCCGCCCGGTGAATGGTGGTTTTTCCTTGAGCATTTAAGCCAGCGATCGCTAAACTCATAGCAATGCGATGATCGGTATCGCTATCAACTTCTGTTCCGGTTAACGGGAAACCTCCGGTAATTTCTAACCCGTCGGGACGTTCAGTAATATTCGCACCCAGTTGACTCATTTGAGTTGCCATAACGGTAATGCGATCGCTTTCTTTAACCCTTAATTCTTCCGCATCTCGAATAATTGTTTTCCCTTCTGCAAACGCCGCAGCAACGGCTAAAATCGGGATTTCATCAATTAATCTGGGAATAATATCGCCCCCAATTTCACAGGCTTTTAACGCACTATATTTAACTCGAATATCCGCCACAGGTTCCCCAGCAACTAGACGTTGATTTTCTAATTGTAAATTCGCCCCCATTTTTTCTAAAGCTTCTAATATTCCCGTGCGAGTTGGGTTTACTCCGACATTTTCCACCACTAATTCTGACCCTGGAACAATTGCCGCCGCCACTAACCAAAAGGCCGCCGAACTAATATCTCCTGGAACTACAACGTGCTGACCGTGCAGTTCTGCTGGCCCTTTAACAATTACACTAAAGGTATCCGGTTCAACGGTTAAATTAGCACCAAATGCTCTTAACATTCGTTCACTATGATCCCGTGAAAGGGCGGGTTCTGTAACAGTGGTTTTCCCTTCCGTCATTAACGCGGCTAAGAGAATACAAGATTTGACCTGCGCCGAAGCAATGGGGGAAACATAATGAATGGGACGCAAGGCTTGACCTTGAACTGCTAAAGGCGCGTAAGACCCCCCTTGACGACCCCAAATATTAGCTCCCATCTGTTGCAGAGGTTTGGTAACACGGGACATGGGACGACGGACTAAGGAACTATCCCCAGTGACGGTAAAAAATCGTCCGGGGTGGGAAGCCAGAATTCCTAACATTAACCGCAGGGTTGTACCGGAATTTCCTGCATCTAAAACCTCAGTGGGTTCTTGAAGATTACCCAGTCCAATACCTTTAACTTCTATCCGTTCTGAATTTAACTCGGAAATTTCCGCCCCTAAGCGAGTGAAACATTGGGCGGTACTGCGGGGGTCAGCCCCTAACAGTAAGCCTTCAATGGTGGTGACACCTTTGGCTAAAGCACCTAACATTAAGGCTCGATGGGAGATCGACTTATCCCCAGGAATGCGAATTCGTCCTTGTAAGCATAAACCCGATTTTGGGGGTTGTATTGTTAATATTTGCTCAGTTTCTGTATTTTCTGTTGTTACGATAGTCCCTTGCATTTTATGATTTGAGATAAGATAAGGATTGCTAAGAGTTATCCTACCGCTTTCTCGACTCTAACAAAATTAGAAACATCGAGAATTTTGATCCTGATATGAGATGACTTATGTTAACGCACTATCGTGTACCTGTGAGTCTGTCGTTAGTATCGATAGACTTACCCGTTCGCTCTTTAATTGAAGGCTCGGCAACCCTGTATCAAAAGGATCGAGACCAGTTTCATTTATTGTTACATGAACCTGCATTAGTGGAATGGGAATCTGATCCCTTTCCCCACGATGGGATAATACCGCCCCAGAAACCCCGTCTATTGTGGTTAGAGGTTTCTCCCTATCGGGCGGTGATGACGATGCAGGGACAGGGAAAATACAGTTATCGTCACCTCTGGCAACAGGGGATGTATGGCTTAAGTCGATATTATCTGCAAACGGATTTACAAGCAATGGCAAGTCAACTCCGTCTGCGGAATTTTACTCGTCAGTTAGAGTTAGTCGGACATCCTCTACCGGAATATATGCGTTTAGAATACGAACTTTGGTCAGAAAATGTTCAAATGGGTCGTTATGTTTTAAGTTTAGAAATTCATCATTAAGGGTTGGCGGTTGGCGGTTGACTGTTGGCTGTTGGCTGGTACAGAGTTCGTGTGGGGGAAGAGTGCGGAGTGTCAATCATTTCCTTCTTTCTCCCCCATTTTCAATCAACTTATGAAGTTTTTTTATAGAAATGGCTTTGGTTTTACCTCTGGTGAAGTTTATAAAATTGTAGGATTAGTTAATTCTCCCAAATTGAAGCCGTGAAATCATTAATTTTTGTTAGTCTATTAATTTTTCTACAGCTATTAACTGGTTTTCAACTTTGCTCAACAATTCTTGGCTGTCGTTGATTGCAAATTCAAGTTTATCTTTGAGATCTTTCAAAGGTTCTTCTGATAATTTTTTGGATTCGAGGATTTGCTGCAAAATCGTTGATATTTGATTAATATAATCACTGTAAGAAACATTATTTTCATTCGTAATATATTCTTTAGATAATTGGTTTTTAATATACTGTTTCATTTCAGATTTTCTCTCTTCAAAATTATCTTTCATTAACTCAGTAGCTTCTTTAATATACTGTTGCACATCAATGGAATATTTTTCTTGAACAATGGGAATGTTCAATCTCAATAAATTTAGAGGTGAAACAAAAGTATTATGCAATTGACCCCAAATAGAAATTTGGGGCTTAATACCCATGTTTATATTAGACATTCCATCAGGGATTTCGTCAGCAGAAAAATCTGGCAATTGCCACTCATCACTCAGATCCAAATTAATTGAAAAATTAGTTTGTATTCTTGTCCGAACTCGTATTACAGACTCTTGTATTCCTCGTAAATATTCGTTAATCAGTTTAGATAAGTCCTCCTCAGTAGCTGAAATACAATTCTTAATTGGTGTCTCTTTCTCTGATAGAAGCTCTTTAAAATATTGTTCTGTACACCCTTTTATTATTTGAGAATAATTCTTAGTCCCCTTCTCACTTGTAAACTCTAAAGTTTTGGTGTTAATACCACGATCAGATATTTTTTTATCTAAATTGCTAGAGCGAATATTAGGAGTCCAATTCTGTAGTACATAATCTAAGTCATCATTTAATTTATTCAACTGTTCATTGAGTTCGTCTGCTAAAACATTTTCATAAGTTTCAATCATTTCTTTTTCGCCTTCAACAAATTTAATATCGCCTTGAATTTCGTTAAAATCTCTATTGAAACCACTCTGCCAACATATCAGATCATTATTGAGATCTTTTAAACGATTTTCAGTCCGCTTAAGTGAACTTTTAAGAGAAAGAGGAGCGCTCTTAACTAAAAGTACATTAATGGTATTTTCCAAAAAATCACTGAACTTTGATTTATCCCAGAGCTTTCTAGCTTTTTTCTGAAGCGCATCAACTGTTGTTTCGTCTAGTTCTTCTTTCCAGTCCATCCCAAAAACCTCTGCTGCTAAAGGTTCAGCCGTTTTGAGTTCAGATATTTTTAGTTCAGATATTGCTTCAGGAGAATATTGTTTAATTTCTTGAATAAAATTAGTAGCACAAAAAGCCCTTCTTCCCGAAACTTCAAAAATTTTATTATTTCTGTTGTTAGAAGAAGTTAGATTAAAGCTGGCTATAATTGACTCTCGCAATTGTTCAGAAGTTATTGTGTCATCAGGTTTACGTTGATCGATTTTATTCACTAAAATATATAAGTTATCTTCACCAATAACCTCTACAATCTCTTTAATCTCAGTTCTGATCTGGTTATCGACTTCAGTATTAAAAACTGTATAATCTAAGACGACTAAAACAACTGAACTTTGATTGAGTTGTTTTCTGATCAGTTCCTTTCTAATGTTTTCTTGTGTTTCTCCTGTATTGTTTTCTCTGGAATTTGGCCCAGGTGTATCAATAATGACTAAATTACCAAGCCTTTTTGTTATGTTAATTTTTTCATCTTGTATAAAAGGTGTTTCGATACGAGGTAGATCCTTAATTTTACTCCAGGTCTGATTAATGCTAGAATCTAACTTGCTACAAAGCCTAACAAAATCATTGATTTCTGTTAGAGCTTTTTTAATCTCCTCATATCCTGTAACCTGCTGTGGAAAAATTAGTTCTCTTTCTTTAACTTTCTCAGCTAAATTTTGTAGGAGTGGATAATCAGCAATTTTATCTAAAGTATCATCCCATCCTAAAAATTCTATTTTATTTTGCAATTTTTCCATTGCAGTATTAAATAAAGATAAAGTACCTTCACTAATCGTTAAAACGGGTTCTGTTAATTCTGCTTTAAACACTATTTCTGTAGGATAAGCTGTCATATCAAGAGTACGACTAGGGAGTAGCTCTCTCCCAATCATGGCATTGACCAGAGTAGACTTACCAGCACTGGTGGGTGCAACAATCACAACTCGCAGTTCAAAATTTTGTATACTTGGAAGTGCCTCATTGATTTGATTATGAAATTGAATATATTTTTTCTTTTCACTCTCTATCGTAAATAGATCGCTGGCACGTCCCATTAACTTGCCTGTCTCTTGCAATGTTTCTACTACCTTCTTCTGTAAATCTTGTATAGACGCTGTGAGAGATTGAGTTTCCATATACTTTACCTTAATTCGCTTGTTGTCTGGCAGAGAATCGGTTACTTATCTGTTTTTGCTGTACCTTAAGCTGGTACTAATATAACTTTTTCCCATTCCTAACTATACTACAACTCGCTCAAAATTACAATAAAAACAATGCTATAGAAGAATCAGCACTCAAATACTCTAGGAAGAGAGCAATGCCATCTCCTTATAAGAATTGTTGCATCTAAAAAAGATATGACAAGAATGGCGATCGCTGTAATCGTTTCAGTCAGATGATGCCTGCGCTACGATACCCGCACCCTACACGTCCTTACGGTTTTTTCTGGGGGCAATATTTGACTAATTCTTTGAATAATGCCTCGTTTTTAGCAGCAGTTTGTTTGGCTTTTTCTCCGGCTTCAGCGATGGTTTTTTCAGCGTCTAAAAGTTGTTGTTTTCCCTCTGGAGTAATGGGGGCTTGTTCCGCAGTGGTTAAGGCTTCAGCGATTGGTTTGAGGGTGTTAGATAGGTCTCTAAATTGTTGAATTGAGTTTTTTTGAAAGGTTTGTAAGGGTTTATCTTTGATGGTTAGAGTTTCTATTTCCTGGGAAATCATATTTAACTCTTGAGACAGTTGTTTTGTGGCTGTCGCATCCAATTTAGGACTGAGGTTAACCACTAAGGTTTGACCCTCACCAATCATGCCGATGAGTTTTGTACAGTCGGCGGATTTACTGCTACAACTGTTTAGGAAAAAGGCGATCGCAACAACAGCCAAGATCCTCAATAGATAGGGGTTAAAATCCAAGTCCTCAGAAGATTTCACAATATTTTAGGATATTCAGCCGTGAACGAACCTGACGGTCAACTGGGTACAGTTAGACCGCAGTCTAGATTTTCCCTTTTTGCAAGGGCTTTTTTGAGTGACGGAGTTCCCCCGCCACTTTCGTAGTAGATGCCAATCTTTTTGATAAGTTTGGCTGAATTTTCATCTCGATCCAAAGACTCCCCGCATGGACAAGAATGCCATCGGTCTGATAATTCTTTAGGTATTTTAACCTGAAGTCTTGCTAATTTCTCAGCCGACTTCCTCAAGAATCTAGGATTTTCAATTCTTTCGCCATTGGATAAATAGACATAATTTGTGATTCCTAAATCAATACCAAGAGTGTTTTCATCAGTCGGTTGAATTTCTGCAACCGTTACGGGAACTGTTTTATCTTCTAGCGTTAGGGAAATATACCACCCATCAGCTTCTTTGATAACTGTTCCCGTCTTAACCTTGAATCCTGTTGGTATTGGGCGATGGAAAACCATCGGTACTTGACCTATTTTTGCCAGGTCAATACAAATCCGATTTTGCTCATCCTTGATAATATCAAGATTATCTAACTGAGGATAAGTAAAGGATTTATAGTAGTGGAAACCCTTAAATTTTGGTTTGCCTCTACGATTACCATTTTTGTCGGGTGTTGTAAAATTTGAAAAGGAAGTTTCCACCCGATTCACTACATCCTGCAAAACTTGAGAATCCAAGTTCTTGTATTCAGGGAATAGTTTTTTGGTGTTTTTTAGATCAGCTAACTGTATGGTTTGCCACTGCACATAACCGCCTTCAATGTTTGAGAAAACATCACCTTTTTTGGTGATAGGATTGCCATTTTCATCCTTCTTTCTACCGTCTCTAGTTTGTATCCTTGTTAGAGGAATATCCTTGTAAATTTCCTCAAGGGGGACTATGGACGCAGTTAGAGGACAAGCATTGATAGGTGTCCTTGTGGATTCCCACCATCTAAATCTTTCACCTAAGCGGTAGTTGTACTGCCTACGACAGAGTTCTAGGTGAG
>CAITND010000060.1 GCA_903893625.1 uncultured Oscillatoriales cyanobacterium | reverse complement strand
ATTGTTCATTCTTAATATTTCCAACTTATCTGATAAAAATTAGAGGGAATTTGATCGGAAAATTTGATGATTTTTTTTGAAGATAGCGATCGCATTTTTGAAAATGAAAACGCCCTGGGCGTAAAGAGGGTTGGGAGACCCAACCCCTACGATAAAATATTACAACCCCTACATGGATTGCTATATTGTTTAAAAGTCAAGTCAAACCCTGAAAAAATAAAAGCAACCTGGAAGTAGAAATCCGTGACCGACACTAATATTGAGTTGACTAATGGTGCAATCCCCATTTATGATAATCAATTAGAGATCTAAACGAATACAACAGGAGAAAACTCGTTAATGCAGCATCGAGGTGTGACGGTATGGTTTACAGGTTTGAGTGGTGCCGGAAAAACCACCATTAGCGGAGCAGTCGCTGAGATCCTCCAACAGAAGCAATGTAAACTAGAGATTTTAGACGGAGATATTGTTCGGGAAAATCTCACTAAAGGTTTAGGTTTCAGTAAAGCTGATCGAGATGAAAATATCCGTCGCATTGGATTTGTTGCTCATCTATTAACCCGAAATGGTGTGATCGTTCTGGTTTCAGCCATCTCTCCCTATCGAGAAATGCGTGAAGAAGTCCGTGAGAAAATTGGCGATTTTGTAGAAGTTTATGTGAATGCTCCCTTAATGGTTTGTGAAGACCGAGATGTTAAAGGGTTGTATAAAAAAGCAAGAGCCGGGGAAATTAAAGGCTTTACAGGAATTGATGATCCTTATGAAGCCCCAACAAACCCAGAAATTGAATGTCATACCGATCAAGAAGATTTATCTGAAAGTATTGCTAAAGTTATGCAAAAATTAGCCGAGTTAGGCTATATTTCAAATGATGATTGACGGTTGAATGTTAGGATAAAAAGGAATCTATTTAACGCACGGGTTATGAAACAACAAGTTTATCGCTGGTCAAGGTTATGGATAGGTATCGTCTTGATTTTTACTGTCACCTTGACGAGTTGTTCAAAACCCGCCCAGTCGGATCAAACGGTTAAAGTCAGTCCAGAACTGGAAAAACAGATCCTTCAGGTGATTCGAGCGCATCCAGAAGCGATTTTAGAGTCTGTTCAAGCCTATCAAAAACAGCAGGACAGCCAACTGCAACAGGCGCGAGAAACGTTTCTGGGGCAGATGAAAGCGAATCCTAAATCCACTATTGGAGGCTCTCCCGCCACAGGTGCATCGGCTCAAGATATCGTTCTGGTGGAGTTTTCAGACTTTCAATGTCCCTTCTGCGCCCGCGCTCATCAAACCATTCAGCAGTTCATGAAGACTCACCAAGACCAGGTGACACTCATTTACAAGCATTTTCCCTTAACTCAGATTCATCCTCAAGCCTTAAATGCTGCTAAAGCATCCTGGGCGGCTCAACAACAAGGAAAATTTTGGGAATACCAAAACGCTTTGTTTACTCAACAAGATCAATTAGGAGAAGAATTGTATATTGCGATCGCTAAACAGTTAAACCTGGATATTGATAAATTCAACCGCGATCGCCAAAGCCAAGAAGCCCAAGCTGCTATTCAAAAAGATATCCAATTAGCGGAAAGTTTGGGTATTTCTGGAACACCTTTCTTTGTGATGAATGGTGAAACTTTCTCCGGTGCAGTGGAATTATCTAAAATTGAAGAAGTTTTAGCCCAGGTTAAAGCATCCAAAGGCTAAAAAAAATCAACCTTTTCAACCAGAACTATAGCAACCGTCAAGGCGGCTAGGACAAAGACTAATACTGAAATCCAGACTGTGAAGCCTTTTCTTCCCTGTTCCCTGTTCCCTCCCCCCCCAAGCCCCCCGTGCACGGGGGGTTTGGGGGGGCCTGTTCCCAGCTATATATCAAACCTAGCGCGTGAATCAAGAATTTGCACCTTTTGTGAGAAGTCGTGAACCCCTTTCCAGTTTGATTCTGTATCACTTGTTTAAGTGGTCTGTAGTCAGTCCGATGCTGCATCTGTATTTTCAAGGTCGAATTTATGATGCAGATCGGGTTCCCCTAGCTGGGCCATTAGTTGTGGTGAGTAACCATGCCAGTGATTTTGATCCACCCCTGCTTTCGAGTTGTATGGGGCGTCCCGTTTCCTATATGGCAAAAGAGGAATTATTTGAAATTCCCATTTTAAAACAGGCAATTTCCCTGTATGGCGCCTATCCAGTTAAACGGGGTTCACCTGATCGCAGTGCCATTCGTGCTGCATTACAACAGTTAGAAAATGGTTGGGCAACGGGAGTCTTTTTACAGGGAACTCGCACCCCCGATGGTCGCATTACAGAACCCAAATTAGGGGCGGCGTTAATTGCGGCAAAAGCAAAAGTTCCTTTATTACCTGTGTGTTTGTGGGGAACTCATGCCATTGTTAATAAAGGTTCCTATCTGCCTCGATCTGTTCCTGTAACTATTCGGGTTGGTCATTTAATCCCACCTCCTAATTCTACAGATCGGGAAGAATTATTAACCTTAACCCAGAAGTGTACCGATGAAATTAATGGACTGCATGATCTAGGACGTTAATCAGTTATCAGTTATCAGTTATCAGTTATCAGTTATCAGTTATCAGTTATCGGTTATCAGTTATCGGTTATCAGTAATTCATAATTCATAATTCGTCAACATTCTATTTTTTATGGAAACTGAATCTTTAAAAGCACAATTAACAGAAAATCTCGATGAAGCGGAGTGGGGTTGGTTAATTCCCCATATTGAACGAGAAGTTGTGATTATTGTAGAACAACAATTGGATTTATTAGAGGTCGGAGAAGCTATAGCTCAGGATAACGCAGTTTCGGTACAACATTGGATTAGTGAACAACTGATTCATAAACCCTCCCCAGAAGAAATTTCTCAATGGAATGATCAGCCTAACAAACGATTTAAAGCATTAATTGTACAACCTTTTGTTTTAGTTCAAGAGTTGACGGTTGACGGTTGACGGTTGACTACTCTAATTGCTACAATTTTTGAGTCAATTGTTGCAAAATATGAAGACTTTTTAAGGAACTGCGAATCAGTTGTAATGCCTCAAAAGGATGTTTGAGCATGATTTTGAGTAAGGGAATTGTCTGTAATTTTCCATCGGGACTAATTGCTGGGGTTAAATCGGGTAAATTTTGATCATAATCATCACTAACAACCCGTACTATTGCCACTTTAACTCCCGCTTTTGTTAAAAGTTCTAATAAAATTACCCCTTCCATATCGACCACTTGAACGGGATAAAGTTGACCTAGTTTTTCTTTTTCGGTGGCGCTCGTAATTACCCTTTCGGCCGTTAATCCCCAAACTAAATGAGAGGGAATTAAGCGGTGGTGTAAGGCAAGAGTTAAGTTAAAATCGCACGAAACCACACTATCTTTATCTTTGGAATTCTGAACAGAATCTTGTGGAATTAGAGGTAAACAGTTTTGATAAACAACAATATCTCCGACTTTTAGCTTTGGGGATAAACTTCCACATAATCCTAGAACTAAAACTTGAAGGGAGGACTGACTTTTAACCGCTTCTGACTGTAGCCATTTCTGTAAATAAACGGTTAAATATTCAGAGCCAATTGGAATTGGTAAAACTTTAATCTTCGAGAATTGAATTGGATGCAATCCACTGATTACGGCTTGATATTCTTGACCTTGGGGAACAAGAATAAAATGAAATAGCTGCATCCTTCACTCTGATGATTGTAGTATCAATCTCGTCGGATAGGCAGAGAAAACACCGTTACAGGAAAGTTTTGATTCTGTTTCAGCCCGGTGAGACTCAGGATGCCATTGTATCATTTATTAAACCAACACTAATTTTTTAACCGTTTTTTCCAGAGATGAGGTATAGCTCAGAATTGAGGCTTGGGCACTATTCAAATCGGGCATTTCTTGCCAACAATGGCGACACCGCCAAACCAGATGACCTTTGTGAAAGTGTCGCAGCATGGGATAAGCACAACAGGGGCAGTTAGGCATAAACGTTTGTTAAACCTCGTCAAAATTGATTGTGGATGGTTCCCGAAATCGGGGCAGGATCTAAAAAACTGGATTAAAAGTAATGACTTGAGGATAAAAAAGAAATTTGAAGAAGTTTTGAAGATTAGGAAAATCCCCCAAAAATGTAACAAATCTATACATTTAAGCTTGATCCTCAAAGGTTTTGCTAAAAACACAGACGCGATTTCTTCCCTGTTGTTTAGCTTGGTACAAAGCAGCATCAGCAGCCCGGACAACAGATTCTCCAGTTAAGCCTTGGCTGGGAAACAGAGCAATTCCTAAAGATAAAGTAATCTGACCTAAATCTAAATCATGATGTTGTAGTTTTAATTTTTGAACTTCAACTCGAATAATCTCTGCCCTTTCCTGAACAATTTCCAGAGAAACTTCGGGCAAAATCAGGGTAAATTCCTCACCCCCATAACGGCAAGCAATATCTGACCCTCGAATATTTTTTTGTAATAAATTACCCAGTTGTTGTAAAACAACATCTCCGGCTTCATGACCAAAGGTGTCGTTATAATGTTTAAAATGATCAATATCAATCATAATTACCCCTAAATTAAATTTTTGACGTTGCGCTCGGTTAATTTCTCGTTCTAAAGATTCTTCTAAATAACGGCGATTATATAACCCGGTCAAACTATCTCGAATACTTTGATATTGCAAGGCTTCTCGCAGTTTTAAGTTAGCTAAGGCTAAAGCAATATGTTCTGCAACGGACGAGGCTAACCGTTGTTGATCTTCAGAAAGTTGTCCCGATTTATGAGAGGCTAAACACAACAATCCTAACGCATCTCCTTGGGCAATCATCGGAACACAAAGATGTTCAGCCATCGGTGAAGGAATAAAAGATAATTCAGTCTCCGTTAAGGAATCTATGGGAATATCACTGGAATTAATCAGATGCAATTGATGTTGATATATATTTTTAGGGATATGTTTACACAATAAACTACTTTCAAAAGAAGCCACAAAATGTCGTCTTCCTCGTCGTAATGCCCAGCAATCTTGAGGAGCAAAAATACTCTCGCTCACCCCACTTAACTCCCCCCAACTGGCAACCATTTCCACTATATTTTTAGAATCTTTGGTGACAAATAAACTGCCGGATAGAAGGGGAAAAAAAGGCTGGAGTAACTCATTAATCACCTGATAAGCTTCTTCCGTTGAATTACAAGCCTGTAAAAATTCGCTCATTTGACCTAATAACATGGTTTCACGGTTGCGTTGTTCCAAATCATTCACCCAGCGAGTCAGCTTTTCATTCACTTCTTGGGCGGCTTCTTCGGTTTGCTTGCGTTCTGTAATATCACGACAAGTCACGGCGATGCCATCATAGAGAGGAACGACTTGCAGTTGTACCCATTTCGCTTTAACAGTTGGGTTAGAAACAGCCAATTCTTCCTCAAATCCTTTATGGGTTTTAAAGACACGCAAATATTTATCAAAATATCCCAATTCACACCCCCAAGGAAATACATCACAAAGTCCTTTTCCCAGGAGGTTTTCTTTATTCTGTGCAATCATTTCTTCGGCTTTAGCATTCATATCCACTAAGAGAAAATCGGTTAATTTCCCGGCTTGATCTCGATAACTTTGTAATAAAAAAAACGCATCTAAACTGCCATCAATGGCAGCCCTAAACCGGGCTTCTGATTCCTGGAGGGCTATAGTGGTTTTTTGTCGTTCAATGGCTTCTTGTTTCAGGTCTTCAATAGCTTGCGCTAATTCATTGGTTCGTTGTTCAACCCGTTGCTCTAGTTGTTCATTAATTTGATGAAGTTTATTTTCCAGAAGTTTACGTTCAGCGATTTCTCGGATTAATTCATCATTGGAAGTCGCCAGTTGCATTGTCCGTTCTTGAACTTTACTTTCTAGCTCTTCTTGAGCTTTTTGAATCGTCATCTCAATCTGTTTGCGATCGCTAATATCTCGCATAAAAACCGTTAAGATTGTTCCTTTTTCTAATAACAACTGAGAAATAGAAACTTCAGCCGGAAATTCACTGCCATCTTTACGACGACCGATGACTTCCATATATTCTTTAATATGTTTAACTAAACCATTAGACTCCGATAGTTTGGAATCAGATTGACCATTAGTTGGAGTCAATTCTTGAGAAATTAATAAGCTAAAGGGCTTTTTTAAGATTTCATTTGCCGTATAACCAAATATCTTTTCAGCCCCTTGATTAAATAACGTAATTTCTTGATTTTCATTAATTGAAATAATAGCATCCTGAGCCATATCTAAAATTCCCGCCAAGCGTAAACCTGAATCGATGATGGCTTGTTCCGCTTGTTTGGCTTTGGTAATATCCCGATTAATTTTAAGAATAGAAATAGGATTTCCGTTTAGATCTTTCTTCAGTGACCAACTACTATGAATAATCAGGGAATTTCCTTGACGGTTGGTTTGAATTAATTCTCCTTCCCAGTTTCCCTGCTCAAACACTTCTTGTTTAATTTGTTCTAAGGATTTGGGAAATTGAGTTTTAATAACTTCAACTAAACTTTTTCCTAAAACTTCTAATTTAGAATATCCATACAGTTTTTCCGCGCCCTGATTCCAATAGGTAATATTATTATTCAAATCAACCACAATAATTCCATCATTGGCTAAATCCAAAAGCTTAGTTTGATCTTGTAAAACTTGTTGAGTTCTTGCTTGTTCTAATAATTCTTCTTTTAACCGACTATTTAAAGATTCTAACTCGGCGGTACGTTCAGAAACTTTGATTTCTAGATCTTCATTAATTTTTTTTAATGTTTCTTCTGCCCATTTTCGTTCTGTAATATTCGTGAGAATAATCACACAACCTTTAAGATTATTATGGGGAATTGAGAGGGGACTTGCACTCAATAAAAAGTTGAATTTTTGTCCATCTTCTCGAATAAATTCTACTTCTTGACCTTGATAGGGATTCCCATTAATCACGGAGACAATCGAAAACGTAGAATTGCGTTGTTTTTTTAAGAAAGGCTGACTCCCATTTTGCTTAGGGAGGAGTTCAAGTTTAATCATGTCATCGAAGTTAGAAAGCAGTAAATTTTTACCTAAAATCTTGTGGGCTTCCTCACTCGCCCGAATAATTTTTCCTTGATGATTACAAACAATAATTGACTCTGCTGCTTTTTCTAACAGTAATCGAGTTAACCGTTCTTGAGCAATAATTTCTTCATCTTGTTTTTGTTCTGATAAATCCGTAATAATTAAACATCCAACATCAACCCCTTTTTGATTTAAGATACTAATCGAAAGATAAACTGGAATCTCCGTACCATCACGAGCAATTAACCTTAATTCTCCCTTTCCAGAACCTGAATGAGCCTTCTGACACAAGGCTTCAAATAGCATTAAATCAAAAGGTGCAATAAATTGCTTAAAATCCGTACCAATTAATTTTTTTAACGGCGTTTTAACTAGAGCAGCGAGTCGCTTATTGCAATAGAGTAATAAGGTACTATCGGTGGTAATAGTAGCCGCGCCTTCCTTCATTTCTTCTACTAAGAGCCGATAGGAGGAGTCCGCCCCTTGTAGGGTATAAACTTGTTCTCCCTGTGATCCTGCAATCACTAAAGCATCCACTTCTCCATTCCCGATAGCGCGTAATGTTTCCTGTGCAGTTTCTAATTGGTAACGAAGAGTTTCAACTTCTTCTTGTAATTCTTTTTCTGATGGTCTGCCGTTAACCATAGTTAACTCTCAACACCCATAAAAACATCGTTTAAAAGGATAAATTTAAAGCCGTGAGAATTCTTTCTTTTTGAGATAAATCCCCAATAATTCTTTGTAAGGGTAATGGGAGAAGTCGAATCAAACTCGGGACAGCGACAATGGGTTCGCCTTGGGTGAGTTCAGGCTGCTGATAAACGTCAATCACTTCTAAATCATAGTGATCTTTCAAGTGGGTTTCACAAATATGCTTGATCGTTTTTAGAGCCAAAATCGATTTTAAATTAGTTCCAGCAATATATAAACGAAGGCAATAATATTCTTCCTCTATTGATTGTTGAACGTGATATTTTTGTTTTAAATAACGGTCTTTCATTGGATTTTTCCTCTGAATTTTCAATTAAGATCTTTCAATAGTTTTTCCATTCTTCCCCTTTCCATAGTTCTAAATCAGAATAAAAAGCCGTCGTGGAACTTAGGGGCTTTAACCCAAAATTTTCGGTAATTCCAAAATTTTGGGTTCATCATTGGGTTCCCAGTTTTTTTGATTATTCATGGTGGCTTTCCTGGGAGCAACAACATTAAATTGCAGTGTGTGGTACGGTTTAAAAATATCTTCTAAACAATTCAGTAGCAGCAGGATGAAAAACAGAGGTTTACCATTGTAAAGCCAGCCTAATCTGTTCAATTAAGACAAAGGGATCAAAGGGTTTCCTGATCACATCGACTACACCTAAATTCAAGAGTTGGCTTTTGTTAATACGTTCGGCTTTAGCCGATAAGACAATAATTGGAATGTGTAGATGCTCAAATTTTTGGTTGAGTAACTCCACAAATTTTAACCCATCAATCCCCGGCATCATCAAATCTAAAATAATCGCATCAGGTTTTTCAGATAAGGCTTTGAGCAGTCCTTCTTCCCCATTGCCTGCTGTCAATACTTGCCAACCTGCTATTTCTTCAAAACAGCTTTGCATAATTTCTAAAATGGTCTCATCGTCATCAATCAAGAGTAGCTGTTTTGAACAAGTTAAATTTTCCTTGATGTAGCTAGACGAATCCATTAAAACTGATGTAAACATGATTTAGACTCAATTGGAGCATTAGGAATTTTCATAGTTGACTTCCAACGCTTGAGATAACTGATGTAGAGTTGGAGAACAGCGCACTACGATTCCTTGATGACAGGATGAACCAGATTGTTGCTTCGGTAACGTCAGCACTAATACATTCTTATGTAATATTGCTGTTACGGTTTCGGGATGAACGGGATAGGGTAAAGGAATCAAACTTTGAAATTGTTGAGCCGGATAGGTAAAATCGCAATAACCCAACACTTGTACTTGTTCAATTTGCTCTCCCGATAAAAATACGGTTTCTGATGTCACCTGAATTTGCAGATTTTCTGGTTTAAGGCTAGGAATTGAGATTTTTAAAAGAATATTGGTTGCGGTTTCCTGCATTTTCACATCCCGAATGGGTGTTGTCCCTTCCTGGGCGACCCAAAGGGTTAGGAGGGGATCACTTGCAGTCGAAGGATTTGAGACAGGCCGCATCCGTTGATACAGATTGCTAAAAAACCGTCCAATGTTTAAATTCTCTAAAATCATGATTGCCTTTGTTAGTCGGTTAGGGTTTCCAGGGGAATTCCTGTCATGGGGTTGAACAGGATTCTGTTTGATTGTACTTACCGATAGGCTATCAGGGAAATTTGAGGAAAATTTGAAGTTGAGTTTTAATTTCTGAAAGTTTTTCAGGCAAATGTACTCCTCCTGTAGAGAGGAATTTACAGACCAGATCGATCTTACAAACAGCTAAGTTTGTAGCCTAATATACAATCATTTGTACCCTAATTGATCTCACAACGGTTCAATATTCCAGCCCAAAATAGAGGCAACTTGCTGATGTAAGCTCATCGGGTCAAAAGGTTTCAGGATCAAACCTGCAATCTTATATTGTGAAAAGATAGTTTGTTCTTTGGCTAATACTTTAGCCGTTAATAAAATTACGGGTATTTGCCGAGTTGTCGGATGATGCTGCAATCGTTTCAACATTTCAATCCCATCCATTTCTGGCATAGAAACATCTAACAATACTGCATCTAAAGGTTCAGTAGTGGCTAAGTGGAGAGCTTCCCAACCGGAATTTGCAACTAGAATCACCCATCCGACTAAATCTTCCAAACAAGCTTGGACGATTTCGAGAATGATCTCTTCGTCATCAACAACTAAAATTTTTTTTGTCATAATTCAGGGAACAGTTACGAAGGATTTTCGGTTCCGGTTTACCCTGTGAAGATATTAATTAGGTGGTAGGGGTAGTGTAAAACAGAAACAACTGCCTTGATTAAGCTGGCTTTCTACCCAAATTTCACCTCCATGTTGTTGAATAATCATCCGACAGATTGCTAACCCTAACCCTGTTCCTCCTTTCTGTCGAGAATCGGAAGCATCAACCTGTTGAAATTGTTCAAATATAATGTTGATTTTATCATCAGGAATACCTCTACCTTGATCTTTGACACGAAATAAAACATAAGGGGGAACAAGGCACAAGTTAAGAGTATTCTGATTTGGCAGATTGGCATTGACATCCCCATCCCTTGTGATCAATTGAGCTTCTATCTCAATGGTGGTTTGGGGAGGAGAGAACTTAATCGCATTACTGATTAAATTAGTCAACGTTTGAATTATAGCATCTGGTGTTGCCCAAACCCAAGCCTCACAGGACTGCATTGATAATCTAATTTGGTGAGATTCCGCTAGTGCTGTCATGGCTTCGGCGGATTGTTTGAGTAAATCAGAGACCAGACACTCTTGAAACAGGGGTTTAACTTGTCCTGATTGTAACCGTTCAAAATCCAAAATATCATTAACTAATCGCACTAATCGTTCCGTTTCTCTGAGAGCAATATTTAACATTCGTTTTGCCTTTTCCGGTTTCTGATCATAAACCCCATTAGCCAATAATCCTAAAGCACCCAAAATACTCGTTAACGGTGTCCGCAATTCATGACTGACAACTGCAATAAACTCCCGTTTCATCTGTTCAATTTTTTGTTTTTCGGTGATATCTTCAACGGAACCGACATGACCGATAATATTACCCAGGGAAGACAAAATTGGAGCCATTTTTAGCCTCACAAATCGAACCGTCCCATCCCGATGTTGATAACGAAATTCATCTCCAATTTCTTGATTTGTAGAATGAAATTTTGACGCATTTGCTATAACCATTTCTCGATCTTCAGGATGAATAAAATTCTGCCATCCTTGACCTAATGCTTCCTCAAAAGTATAACCCGCAATTTCTTGACAGCGAGGGTTAACATAGGTGCAATCTCCCTGATGATTGACGAGAAAAATGCCATTGGGGGCGCATTCAGTCAAAGTTCTAAACTTGGCTTCACTTTTCTCTAAGGCATATTGAATTTTTTTAGTTTCTGTAATATCAGTATTAATTTCTAAAACTTTAATCGGAATATCCTTTTTACCCCGTTGTAATACCCAACGACTCAAAACAATCATACCCGTCCCATCTTTTTTGCGATGAATTAATTCTCCTTCCCAATATCCAGTCGCTAAAAATTTGCCTTCAATGTCAATTAAGGGTTCAGGAAATTGTGTACAGAGTAAGCTATGAATTGATTGTCCTAACGCTTCTGCTTTTGTCCAACCATACATCATTTCCGCCCCATGATTCCAGAAGGTAATCATATTCTTCAGGTTGCGGGTAATAATGGTATCATGAGCCAGATCTAATAATTGGGCTTGTTCCTGAAGCATATCTTGAATGATCTGTTGGTCTTCAAGAATCAGCAGTAAACGTTCATTTAAAGCATGCAATTCTGCCGTTCGTTCTTGAACTCTTTCTTCTAATTCTAATTGATATTTTCTCAATTCTATTTCAACTTTTTTGCGTTTTGTAATATCCATCGCAGCACAAGTGATCCCCACAATTTCGCCCTGTAGATTTCTTAAAGGCTCCACCGTTAAATCATAGTAACCTAATTGTTGATTCAAGGTGACAGAAACTTCCGTTCTAGTTCCTTTTCCCGTTGACAAAACTGATTGTTTAATTTCCGTTAATTTTTGAGCTTCATCAACGATCTTTAACTCAGCATCCGTTTTGCCAATAATTAAACTCTGATCAATATTATTAACAGTATTATAAATCCAGGTATACCGTAATTGTAGATCTTGATTACACATCGTAATCGGTGAATTTTCTAGGGCGACTCGGAATCGTTCTTCACTCTCTCGCAGACTTTCTTGAAGTTGCTTAATATCAGTAATATCAACGGCATTTCCGATAATTTTATCCGGTATTCCTTCCTCAGTTCGAGAAAAAACTATATCCCAAGTATGCAGCAAGCGCCATTCTCCCGCCGCATTTTTTATCCGCAATTCATTTTCGATGATCTCCCCGTCTTGGAGTTGAGCTAAACGCGGGGAAAGTTCCTCTAATTTATACAGATCATCAGGATGAATCACTTCTTGAAAAAATGCTGATCCTTTTTCTTGAATTTCAGTAATTGACTGACCAAAAAAATCACTTCCTTTGGGGTTAAGATAAATATTTGCTTGATTTAAAACATCAAAAACACATAAAATATTAGGTATAGAATCTGATATTTTTTGAATAAATTTTTGGGTTTCTTGTAATGCTAATTCTGTGTTTTTAAGCTCAGTAATATCGATAATAATTCCATCCCAACGCACACGACCATCGCTTAAACGATGGGGAGCAACCCGAATATGTGACCAGCCAATTTCTCCTAAAGTAACTTGTTTACGGATTTCTATATCAATAACAGATAAATTTTGACTGGCTTTTTCCAAAGACTGTTGCCAAAGAGAATAATCTTCAGGCAAAATCTGACTCTCCAGCAAACTATAATTTTTCAAGATATCTTCCGGTTTAAACCCAGTAAATCGTTCAATTCCTGCACTAATATAGTTAAAATGTAAACTTTTATCTAACTCTTGAATCACCTGAAGAATCGCCCCATTCGGTAAATTATCGCCAATGGAACGTAACATCATTTCCCGTTCTTGTAACGCAGTTTCGGCTTGTTTGCGTTCTGTAATATCCCGTTGAATTGCAATCCAATGGGTATACAAACCCGTTTGATTTTTTATGGGAAAGAGATTCAGTTCTACCCAAAAAGGAGTTCCATCTTTACGATAGTTGATTAACTCGACCTCTATCGATTGCGATTGCTGCAAAGCCGCCTGAATTTGATCCAAAACCGCCTGTGAAGATTCCTGGTTTTGAAGCATCCGAGGGGTTTTTCCGAGAACCTCCTCCAAACTGTAGCCCTTCATCCGGGTAAAAGCCGGATTTGCATATAAAATCCGGGAGTCAGGAAAATCAAGGGGTTCAGCTTCTGTAATCAAGATGGCATCATTGCTGAACTGGACAACGGATTCTAGGAGTTGCAGTTGGGCTTCCTTAGCCTTGCGTTGCGTTATTTCCGTCACCGTTCCAATCATGCGAACGGCTTCTCCGTGATCATTATAAAAAAACTTGCCCTTCCCTTCAATCCAATGAACGCTACCATCGGGCCAAATTACCCGAAATTCCTGCTCAAAGTTAAGATGCTGTAAACGGCTTTGCTCCAGTACCCCCAGCACCCTATCCACATCCGCCGGATCAACGCAGCGTTCAAACCCAGCAACGGTGCCATCAAAACTACCTAATTCTAAACCAAACAGGCGTTCATGTCCCTCTGACCAAATGATTTCACCCGTTGGCAAATTCCAGTCCCAGATGCCCAGATTGGCCACATCCAAAGCCAGCCGCATTTGTTCCTCTCGCTTCTGACTGACATCATCAAAAGTCATCTTGCTTCCCTCCCTACTTTTAGCCCTAAGTTGACCTAATATAGCAATCCTAAATAGGTTGTATACTCCCCTACTCCCCCTGCTCCCTTGAATCACCTCACAATCGGTTGCAGACGCCGAAAAACTTGAGTAATCAGAGTTTCGGTTGCTATCGTTTTACTGAGGTAGTCGGAAGCTCCTACCGCAAAAGCTTGAATAATTGTGGTTTCCTCAGTATGAACCGAAAAAAAGATAATTGGCAGATTCCGCCAACGTTGATCTGTTCGTACCGCTTGACAAAGATCTATACCACTGAAACCGGACATTTCCCAATCTAAAATTAACAGGTCTGGACGACAATCTAACAACACCTCCCAAAATTGTTCCGGGTTTTCTAGGGTAGTAACTGTTAAACCCTTTGCTTCTAAAACCTCAGCAACATAAGCCAAAAGATGGGGATCATCATCCACAATCAAAACACGATTTCCCTTACCCGGTCGAGATTGAGAAAGTACCTCAGTCACAACTTTGAGAATTTCATAAGCAGGTAAAGGTTTTTGTAAAAAGGCTTTAACTCCCAAACGAGCAACGGTGACGCGATCCGTTAAACTGTGTCGTCCTGTTAAAGTAATCACAGGAATTTGAGGAACCCGATAGATCAGTTCTTTTAATAGGGTTAAACCGTCCTCCTGGGGATTAGGAAAAGTCAAATCCAGTAAGATAATATTGGGGGGTTTTTGATCAATCATTTTACGCGCAACAGAAAGATCCGTCGCAATTTCAATTCGGAATCCCCAAGCGATCGCTTCTACCCGAATTCGTTCTGCTAACATTAAGTCATCATCAACAATTAAAATTAAGGGAGAATAGGCGACAGGTTCTGAGGAAAAAGGCGTTAATACGGTTTCTCGACTGGCTTCAAGACTCAGCGCCACAACTAAATCAGAAATTAATTGAGCTTGGCTAATGTCTAAGTTAGGATTTTCGAGAAGATCTTCAATTTCTCGCGCCACTTGTGAGCCTTCCCGTAGCCCAAAAATCCCTAAAGATCCAGCTAATTTATGGGCTTCATTTTTGGCTTTTTGCTGGAGTTCTGAACTCAGTTTTCCGTTAATTAACGCTTGAGAAACTTGCTCTAAAATAGAAATTTGTACCCTAACTTTGTCTTTAAAATTTTCCCAAATCCTAGAAGTAATTACCGTCATTTCTTTCTGAGAGTTCCTAGATGGAATCTCCGGTTTCGAGTCGGTCGGATTAGATTGCTCTCGCAAACGATATCCCAAACCGTGAACGGTTTCAATGGGGTCTGCACTGCCAGTGGCTTTGAGTTTTTGGCGTAAACATTTAATATGGGTGCTAACAGTTTCTTCGCCGGGAGATTCGGCAAAATCCCACAATCGATCTAAAATTGCCCTCCGGCTAAAAACTCGTTTAGGATTGAGTAGAAACAGTTCGAGTAAACAATATTCTTTCGAGGTCAGATGCACCAGCCGATCTCCAGATTTGATCTCGTTGTTAATCGGATCAAAACAGAGATTTTCCCACCTCAGTACCGCCCCAGAAACGGATTTTCCTCGACGCAATAAAGCCCGGATTCTTGCCATTAATTCGTCGGTGTCAAAGGGTTTAACCACATAATCATCGGCTCCCGCATCTAACCCCATGACCCGATCCGTACTGCTATCTCTGGCGGTTAATAGGAGGATCGGATTTTGATATCCTTTGATACGGAGTTGTTTACAAACACTAATCCCATCCAGTTTGGGAATTCCAATATCTAATAGAATTAAGTCATAGACAAAGGTTTCAGCCATTTCTACGGTTGTAATGCCATCTGCAACTGTATTAACTGTGTATTGATGAGCAAGCAAAATTTCAGCTAAAGCGGCACTGGTCATCGCGTCATCTTCGACCAACAGAATTTTCATAAAAATTCCCTCCGTTGCTGCCTTCTATTCCTATCCATGGGTGATAACTCTATTGTATTTCGTGAGGGGACAATCCAATGTTTTGAACGACACAATACGAAAAGTAAATTATTGTATCTTAAACATAAATTATTCTTTTAAATTGCTGAAAACTCCACTCTGAGTGAACGAACCTGACGGTCAAGGTCGTACCGTTAGACCGCAGGCTTCTTTTTCCCTTTGTGCAAGGGCTTTTTTGAGTGACGGAGTTCCCCCGCCACTTTCGTAATTCAGACCAATCTTTTTGATAAGTTTGGCTGAATTTTCATCTCGATCTAAAGACTCACCACATTCACAAGAATGCCATCTCTCCGATAATTCTTTCGGTACTTTATTGAGACAATTCCAACAGTGCTGAGAAGTTCCTTTCGGATCAACAAATAGAACGCTTTTGCCTAATTTCCCAGCCACATATTTTAGAATGGTAGCGAATTGACCATGTGCAGCGTCAAGCATTGATTTATTCAAACCACTTTTAGCCGCTTGACCATTTGGCAAATAAATCAAATTGCCATGCTCAATATCAGTTTTGATTTTGGCACGTCTAGTTAGATTCTTGATGCTCAAATCTTCAAGAATCAGAACATCACACTGTTCAAATAATTTGTGTGCAGTTTGGAATTGAAAATCAAGCCTAGCTCTAGCTACAAATTGGTGAAGTTTTGAGATTTTATCTTTGATAATTCTCCAAGGTTTAGAACCCTTAACTCTATTAGCTAGTTTCACCTGAAGTCTTGCTAATTTCTCAGCAGACTTCCTCAAGAATCTAGGGTTTTCAATTCTTTCACCATTGGACAAATAGACATAATTTGTGATTCCCAAATCAATACCAAGACTATTTTCGTCAGTCGGTTGAATTTCGACAACCGTTACGGGAACTGTTTTATCTTCTAGCGTTAGGGAAATATACCACCCATCGGCTTCTTTGATAACTGTTCCCGTCTTAACCTTGAATCCTGTTGGTATTGAACGATGAAAAACCATCGGCACTTGACCTATTTTTGCCAGGTCAATACAAATCCGATTTTTTTCATCCTTGATAATGTTTAAATTATCAAGTTGTGGGTAAGTAAAAGATTTGTAATAGTGGAAACCTTTAAATTTGGGTTTACCTCTACGATTGCCATTTTTGTCAGGTGTCGTGAAATTTGAAAAGGAAGTTTCCACTCTGTTGACGACATCCTGCAAAACTTGGGAATCCAAATTCTTGTATTCAGGAAATAGCTTTTTAGTATTTTTTAGGTCAGCTAATTGTAGGGTTTGCCATTGTACATAACCACCTTCAATGTTTGAAAAAATATCCCCTTTTTTTGTTAGGGGATTGCCATTTTCATCCTTCTTTCTACCGTCTCTAGTTTGTATCCTTGTTAGAGGAATATTTTTGTAAATTTCCTCAACTGGGACTATAGATGCGGTTAGAGGATAAGCATTGATAGGTGTCCTCGTGGATTCCCACCACCTAAATCTTTCACCTAGTCGATAGTTGTACTGACGACGGCAAAGCTCTAAATGAGCAGCAATCGTTATCAGTTGGGCTTTTGTGGGTTTAAGGCGGTATTTGTACGTTAGTTGCATTGAAAACTTCCTTTTTCGACCTAGTTCTAGTATAGATTATTTCAACACTTAGATGGTATGTTACCCGTAGTCTAATTGTCGGACTCCGTACCGGAGTCCGACGAGCCTTTCATCCCAAGGCGTGATTTATTTGGGGTACTCCGCGCCAGCACTCCGAGACATCCCATCTAAATACACCGAGGGACTTCCCTGCTGTTAGTTAATTATTGGTTTTATTTCTTTTCAGGTTGAATTTTTGGAGGTTCAGGAGGAATTGTAAACCTTAATTCCCCATGATCTTGAGATTTTATTTTGACTCCTAACTCTATTAATTCTTGAATTGCTCGTTTGCGAACTAACTTATCTTCTGTAGCTCCATAAACCATGAGCCAAGATTGAATTCGGATCAATTTATTATCGGGATTTTTACTTAAAATTTCGGCAAATTCTCGTAACCGGGGCGCAAATTTTTGATCCGGTGTATTTTCAGCCCATTTTGCTGCCATGCGATGAGATTTAATCGCAGCTTGAGTATCTCCTAATAACAATAATTCATCAATCCCTTTCACCCTCCAAACTAACCAAGCTTTAGGATTTTTTTCTGGGGAAAGAGATTGCAATCCTTTTTCGATCAATTTAACCGTTAAATCCGGTCTAGCTTGGTAAAAAGAAACCGATGTCGATAGGAAATTATACATTTCTACCCAGAGGGGATCATGGGTAACAATCACCTCGAAATAATCATTTAAAAGTTCATAATCGGTTTTCTGACGAGCCGGATCATCCCCAAAATATTGCAGAAAGCCTAAAAATGCCCAATCCGCCAGTAAGTTACCATAGCCGAGTGAGGGTAAAGTTTTCAGGAGTTTTAACCGCGTCGCCTCCTGTTGTTGCGCTTGTTGGGCTGCGGCAGTCGAAATCCCATCCGGTTGTGTCGTTTGACCCGTAGAAATCCCTAACCCACCCGGAGCATAGAGTTGCACTCCCACAATGCTGACTAACGCGATTCCGGCGATCGCCATCGGCAGGAGAATGGATAACCCTTTGGGCAAAGCAGACTTAGCTGAAAGATTAACCACAGTTTGGGCAAGAAAATATCGTATCTTTATAACATAAGTCTGGGAGCTTGAAAACTCAGTGTCTTCAGACCTGAGATGAAAAGCGACTCAGGGGGTTTTAACCCCCGTGAATATTTCTCCAATTTATGTTAATATATCCAGT
>CAITND010000059.1 GCA_903893625.1 uncultured Oscillatoriales cyanobacterium | reverse complement strand
TGATTATCCATCCAGTGCCGAACACATTTGTTTCTAATAAATTGTGCGGTACGAATCGCTTCATCAAGAGCTAGGTATTGCTCCTTGGTTCCGTGCAGTAGTTTGGCTTCTCTAATTAACATGATTTAAGTTGATCATGGAATATTACAAATAAAACTTTTCCCTGGCTAACTTCTTCTCTGGTGGCTAAAGCCACTACCGTGTTCATCCCCACGCCTAAAGTCGGGGGCTTGACCCTCGCTTTTCGGTAAGCGTGGATCGCACGCACCATCTAATATGAAATCTAAAAATGAATGCTACAGAAGTGATAGGGAATAGGGATAATTACAATGTCGCCAATTGACGGTTAACAGTCAACCGTCAACTGTTATTGAGCCGCAGCAACCACCGTATTCCCGACAACTTCACCTTTTAACATTCGTCCTGCTGCTTCCAATAACTGCTCCTCCAAATAAGGCTTCGTAAAGTAACCTCTTGCCCCCAAATTGAACGCCATTTGACGGTGACGATCCGCACCACGAGACGTTAACATCGCAATCGGTAAACTCGTTAACGTCGGATCTTTTTGCATCCGTGATAACAACTCCAACCCATCCATGCGTGGCATTTCAATATCGCAGAACACGATATCGCAGGGTAAACCCGATTTCAGTTTTTCCCAAGCTTCCTTACCATCTCGCGCCTCTTCGACTCGATAACCCGATTTTTCAAACGTAAGCGAAAGCAGCGATCGCACCGTAATCGAATCATCCACAATCAACACCGTTGGTTCAGACTTCTGCGGTAGCACTTCAGCCGTCGGACTTCCCATCTGCCAAATCTTGCCCGCCGCATCCTTGCGAATTCGACCCATCGCCAAATCAATCAGTTCTAACACATCGGCGATCGCCACAATTTGACCATCCCCTAACACCGTCGCCCCAGCAATTCCAATCGGTTTCGGGACTGGCCCTTCCAGGGGTTTGATCACGATTTCCTGTTCAATCAACACCTGATCCACCTGTACCGCCAAATAACTACTCGAAGACCGCAGCACAATCACCGAAATCATATCCTCCTCAGCATTTGTACCATAGACATTCCCCCGACCCAAATGGCGATGATAGGTCAACAACTCCCGCAAATGACGTAGGGGCAAACTCGTACCCCGCCATTCCAACTCTTTGCCTCCATCCTCTCCAGAGCGAATCTGTTCCTGAGGAACGTCAATCATATCTTCCACCCCATCCATCGGGAAAGCAATCCGAACCCGATCGCTCACACAACACAACGCCCGGGAAATACTCATATTCAGGGGCAAACGAATCGTGAACGTCGTCCCGCGTCCCAAGGTAGAATCCGTCGTGATCGCGCCCCGAATATCGGTTAAACTGGTTCGCACCACATCCATCCCCACCCCTCGACCCGCGAATTCATCCGCCACATCCTTCGTACTAAAGTTGGGCAAGAATAACAGATCATAAATTTCTGGGTTACTCATACTTTCGGCATCTTCGGCGGTAATGATTCCTTTCTGAATCGCCTTATTTTTCACCCGATTGACATCAATACCACCCCCATCATCGGAAATCGCAATAATCGTTTGGTTTCCTTGGTGAAATACCCGAATCGAAATTCGACCCACCGCAGATTTCCCCGTCGCCGTCCGTACATCCGCCGTTTCAATCCCGTGAGTAATGGCATTATTCACCAAATGAATCAAGGGGTCATGGAGTTTACCCAGTAACATTTTGTCAATTAAGGTATCTCGACCCTCAACAAATAACTCCGCCTGTTTCCCACACTTAATCGAAATATCCCGCACGGGACGTTTCAGGGCATCCGCTTCAATACCAAAAGGTTCCATCCGAGAGCGATTTAACCCTTCTTGCAATGCTGTTGTAATCCGTCGCAACTCCCGGGTAACTTGATCCGCTCCATCGACTAAAAATCCAATATCTGCACTCGACTCCCGTACCCGCACAATTAACTCAATAATCTCTTGGGACAGGGTATGGAAGGGCGTAAACCGATCCAGTTCCGTTGAGTCTAAATCATTATTGGGATCATCATCATGAATCGAGGTACTGTCCGAAAACCACAAGGGTTTGCGACGAGATGTTTGGTGGGACAGTAGGGAAATGTCCAAGAGCGATCGCTCATAAAAATCCTGCATCCGTTGACCCACATCCCCCAACAGAGAAACCTGATGCAGTAAGTTATCCAAAAATTGTCGCATCCGTTCTTGGTCTTGTTCCAAACTGTTGCGGTTAACCACCAGTTCCCCCATCAAGTTACTGAGGTTATCCAGTTGTTTCACTGGAACCTTGACAATGGGTTCAGCAATGGGTTTCGCAAACGTCCCTCTGGGAACCGATGCTGAACGAGACCGAGGGGGAGTATCCTCAATTAATCGGATTAATTCTGTAAATTCCGAATCCTCCTCTGAGGATGGTGATTCGGTGGCCAAGGGGAGTCGCCCACTCTCGGCTCTAGGATTCTTAGAAGCATTCGTTTTTTTCTTTGAGGGTTCAGCAACCGGTGACTGTAGAAGTTGATCCAAATTGGAGAAAGTATCCTCCTCTTCTACCATCGTTACAGAAGTTGAGGGCTGACCGTTGACCTCCCCTTGATTGAGTAAAGCATCTAAACTCGCAAAATCATCATCCGGTAATTCTAGGCTGGGTTTCGCTTTAGCCATCGTTTCCAAGTTTTGGGATACCCTTGGGGTTAACACTTCTAAACTTCCCGCCGCGTATGCAGCTTGCTGATTCCCCAAGTGCATCAGATCATCTAAAGTAGAAGGGGCTGATCCGTCTGCTTCTGTACTTATTTCACCTTGTAAGAGATCTTCAAACCAATCTTCCTCCGGGGTGGTTTCCAACACCAAGGAATCGGACTCAGCATTCACCGTTGGCGAGGGCTGTGTCTCCACAACGAATTGGGTTTGCTGGTCAAACTGGTCAAACAGTTCATCTAAACTTTCTGCATCCTCTAATAAATCGGTGATTTGTTCAGGGGAAGTAGATACAGAACCCGTCGATGAAACCGATGAAACCCCGTCTACCGTACCGGAAAAATCGGAATTAATCCCTAACAATTCATCAAAGAAATCATCAAAACCTTGTACGGGCTCATCCTGTCTTGTTTCTATGATCGTGGGCGGTGTCACGGTTGCGGTTTCTGGTAGGGCGGAGTCCGCATCACTGAGGTTATCGAAGAAACTGGCAAGATCATCATCAACATTAGAGGTAACGGCAGAAGTCGCAGCCGATTTTTCTCCCGGTTTGAGCCTCTGGTGCGATGCTTTGGAGCCTTTTGCTTCTGTTGGGTTTAACCCGGTTTGTTGTTCCTCCAGCAAATCGAAAAAGTCCCCCTCCATTGCCTCAGCTTCCATCACCGCAGATGTGAGGGTTTCCGTTGTTCCCTCATCAGCAGCCTCATGATCCCATTCATCCAAACCTTCAAATAAATCTCTGAGGCTGTTATATTCTTCCGGGGTAATTTCTGGGCCATTTTGTAAACGGCTGGGAGTGTTACTGGGATTTGTCGCCGAATCTGACCAGTTAGCATCTAACAAGGGGTTAGTGAGAGTCGAAGAACTCGATGAGGATTTCTGCTTGGCATTCCCAGACTTCGATTGACTGGATTTAGCAGTGGCTCCTCCTGATTTACCGGCACCCGATCCTAATGCCCCCCCAACCCCCCGTGCACGGGCGGCAGGGGGGGAGGATTTGCTCTGACTTGAAGCTTTCGGCGTATTTTGTCTGTTCCCTGTCCCACCCTCTTTGATATCTTTTTTATGAGTTTTAGGTTGAGGCGTTTTGGCGGGAGGTACGGGTTTAGGTAAAAGGCTTTTAATCTGCTCTGTGAGGACAATTTCCCTATCTCGATTCACTAAAACAAGTTCTTGGGCTTCCTTAATTGATTTAATAACGACGGGAGCCAAGCTTCGATAAGTATTATCAGGATTAGCGATCGTTTGTTCTAGTGCTTCAATAAACTTAACCCAATGGGGTAAATCAAATAGCTCTCCCGCCCTCGCTAAACTCCGACAACTTTCAATTAATGCTTGACGAGTTTGGGGTGTTTCTGATTGTTTGAACTGTTGTAACATTTCCCGCAACCGTTCAGGAACATCGCTGCGAAATACTAGGTCTTTGGCACTGCTAACCGGGGTTTCTTTTGGACGCGGTGGCATATCCTTGCATGAAGGCTCTGGTACGACACTTGCAGGCACGAAGGTCAGTGGCTCACGTTCAGGAGGTCGGTTGTTCATCCCCTGTTGTTGCACGACATTTTTAATATGATAATTTAACGCTTCAAAAACAGGCTCAACATCCTGCAAAATTGCACTGGCGGCTTCTTCTGTTAACCCATAGGGCCCTGATAATTGATCAATCAAGGCTTGTAAGGTATCAAAAACTTGTAAAAATAATGATTCTAATTGTTGATCAACAAATTGAGTCGGAAGACGGTTTTCTATGAGAATTTTAAAACTATCTTCTAATCGGTGAGCCGTTTGTCGAATACTATTCAGTCCCAACATCGCGGCTCCACCTTTTACCGAGTGGGCGGCTCGGAAGACTTCATTGAGCAGTTCTGGATCTTCAATCGTTGTTTGTAGATTCAGTAATCCCTGTTCAATCGTATTGAGGTGGTCTTTTGCCTCCTCAATAAAATAGCCCATGATCCGTTGTTGCTGTTCAAGTTGCATATCAGTTATCAGTTATCAGTTATCAGTTATCAGTTATCAGTTATCAGTTATCAGTTATCAGTTATCAGTTATCAGTCTTTAAAGGCAAGTTCATCAACGTGAGTGATTAATTAAAAAAGATCTCAAAGAACCTGCCCCTAAACTATTAACTATTAACTCTTACACTGATAACTGATTACTGATAACTGATAACTGATTAACCCTTCTCAGAAGCATCAACGCGAAAGCGTTCCACTGAGGTCAGGAGGTCTCGCGCCACACCGACCAGTTTAGTTAACGCACTGGAGACACCTTGGGCTTCTTGAGAAGTTTCTTGGGCACTATGTTCAACGGCTCGCATCACCTGGGCGACGGCGCGGGCGGTTTCGTTTTGTTCAACAGTATCCGCCGTAATTGAACGCACCAGCACGTCAATGCGGTTCGTCACCTGAATAATGTCATCGAGAGCGCGTTTCGCTAGTTCCGCCAGACGAGTCCCCTCAATCACCTGTTGATGACCTTGGGACATTGCCATCATCACCGTGTTAGTCTGGCTTTGGATTTGCATCACAATTTGTTCGATATCTTTTAAAGATTTCGCCGACTTATCCGCTAACTGTCGGACTTCATCAGCAACGATCGCAAATCCCTTACCCGCTTCTCCGGCCCGTGCTGCCTCAATACTAGCGTTTAAGGCGAGTAAGTTAGTTCGGGAAGCAATTTGAGAAATCAGCCCCACAATTTTAGAAATTTCTTGGGACGACTCCCCTAAACGCTTGACTTCTCGGCTGGTTTCTGCTACCGTTTCCCGAATTTTCAGAATCCCCGCCACCGTCATTTGTACTGCTTCCCCCCCTTTGGTAGCTACCTCCGCCGCCGAACGTGCCACTTCTTCGGCTTCCCGCGCACTTTCAGCCACCCGTTGAATGGCATCGGTGAGAACCTGTACCGAATTTAACGTTGCTGCGAGTTCTTCCGCTTGTCGGAAGGCATCTCCAGCCACATCCTTCGCGAAGGTGGCACTATCGGTGGCCCCCTTACTGACTTGACGGGCCGCTTGTTTCACCTGGACAACGATTTCCCGGAGGTTTTGGATGGTCAAGTTAAAGGAGTCGGCTACAGCCCCCAGAACGTTAGCCGTGACTTCTGCTGTTACAGTTAAATCTCCCCGTGCTGCCCCTTCCACATCATCCAAGAGCCGAATCACCTGACGGTGTAAATCATCTCTGGCGTCTTCTTGTTCCTTGGCTTTGCGTTGGGCTTCTCGCGTAATATTTTGAATAAATTGAGCAGCATGGTTAAATTTAGCGGACATTCTGCCAAACTCATCCTCTGCAAAAATTGTCGCGCGGGCATCTAAGTTGCCTTTACTAATCGCATCAAATTGAGCTTGTAAATTGTCTGTAGCTTTAGTAATTTGTTCAGCACTGATGCGGCCCAATCCCCAAGCCGCTAGAAAACTGGTGGCTCCAGCTACAGTCGTCATCAACCATCCGGTGACTCGCAGATAATCCACGACCTCTTGTTTATTCTCTAAGGAAGCCGTGCGAGTGGCAATATTGGTGGTTGTTGCTACTAAAATCAGAGTCACCAGTCCCGTTCCCAGGGCTGTATATAAGGGTTTCCGTTTAAGGGAGGTATTTTCCAAGAAGGAAAATGGCCCTTGGTCTGCCATCACCGTTGTATCCATCACATCCCCTAAATCGGGGATTAAGGTAGTAACCGCCGATGCAGTGTAGGCACTATTAAAAATTTCATCATCCCGAATCGATGAACTATCACTATCGAGGGTGCTATTGTTGGTGGTATTGGCAAATTGACCCTCTAGGTTGCCAAAGTCCGAATTCATGTAAAGATCCTGATCAGCATTGGCCGTCATATTAAAATCGCCAACGTCATCAAACTCTTCAAAATCTTCTAAGAAATCATTTTCTGTGAGTGCTGGAGCTTTGCCATTTTGTCCCCCCCTGCCCTGCGCGAACGAGGGGTTGGAGGGGCGGCTATTCATGTCATTCATCTCAGGCGTTAAATCAAAGGAGTCCCCAAAGGTATCCTCATTCAAGGGTTCGAGATCAAAACTATCGGGAATATCCGTAGCATCAAAGACTCCATCATCATCTTCCGTATCATCGGCATCATCGGAACTCAACGCACCATTAGCTCTTGATCTTGAGTCAGAGGCTCTAGAATTAGAAACATAGGAATGATGAAGAGCATTATTGGTCAACAGGGTTTCCTCTTCGTTGCTTTCTTCGACATCTACAACTTTAAAGTTTGCCGTCATGTTAGGAGGTTCAGGAGGTAAGGGAACAGAATCATCGGCATCATCAACGAAGGGTTCCGCAGTCCAAGTAAAACCTAAATTGAAATCGGGGTCAAACTCATCTTCCTCAAATAGCGGAGTTTCCCTGCCAGACTTTTTCCCATTCTGGGATACGGGTTCATGACTGATAGACTCCACCGATGGCTCAACCCCATCTTCTGGAGGTGCAAAAATATCATCGAGTTCTTCTTCAAAATTCATGGGGGCGGAAGTCGTAACCCTTTCGGTACGAGCAGTTGAGGACTCATGATTAACCCCGTTGAGTTCTCTGTTATTGCTCTTGTCAGATCGAGATTCCGCTTGTGGCTCACCGAAAATGCCCATGCCATCGCTGCCCATGTCATCCAGGTCTAGGAACTGAGTGGGTTGAGGCTGATAATCCATCTCTGACTCATCAAGGGTTTCTTGGGAATTGACCGAGGGCTCGTCATCCTCAGTGCTGGGAGTTGAGGAGAGAATATCTAATAGGTCATCATCAGAGGAAAATAAATCTCCAGTTAACTGTTCAAGATCACTGACGGCTGATTCATCGGTCGCAAAAGGCGAGTGAGACGCTTGGGGTTCATCTTCTTCCAGTATAAACGGATCTAATTGGGTGAGGGAAGCCTGATCGTCTAAGGGGTTTAAAATTTCTGTCCCGTCCTCGATGTCATCCTCTAAGGTAAAGGGATTATCAGTAGCAACATTGAGGGGAGACTGACTTCCAGCCCGGTGTAAATTCTCGGCTTCATCTTCGAGGTTCTCTAACCCTAAAACACCCATTGAAACGTCAAGGTTAGCAACCGATAAGTCTAACTCAGAATCCTCTAATCCTGGGAAATCAAAACTTTCATGCAAATCGTTGTTGAAATCGTCCATGTCTACCTCATGGCTTGACCCATTCATGAGATTGCCATTAAGTTTGTGAGTGGGATCAATATTAATCCCGGATGTGCCATTAGCCGAACCATTGGTTTCTTCTGCCATCCAACTCAAATCTTGGGTTAAATCCTCCTCAGTACCCTCGATTTCTTCATCCAACAGGGCATTAAAAACGGCTTGGGAATCGGGGTTATCATTGAAAGAGCCAGAGGGAGAGTCCAGTAAGTATTGGTCAGTATCTGCTAAGGCTTGTTGGGCTTGTTCCAATAATTCAGCATCATTAGTTAAGTTTAATACCGCGATATACTGATCACGCGCTACATCATACTGTTGCAACCCGTAGCCATAGATATGACCGCACAGAAGACGAGCCCATGGATTTTCGGGATAATCTTCGACCAGTTGGTAAACCAGTGCTGCTGCCTCTTCGTAATTCTGCTGATCGTATGCTTCCTGCGTTTGCTGATATTCCTGTAGGAAGTCTGTGCTTGTTGCCATGAGCGATTCCCCTTTTGATTTTAAAGTTTAGTGTTGTATGGCTTAAAAGTTAAGATTTCAATGTAGGAACGGAATCATACCGAGGTAATGGGGTCTATACTAGATTTTCCAACAATACCAGTCCTTCCGTTCTCAGATGGGATTAAAACTTCACCCTTTGGGCTAAAGAACCCTCTCAGGGGATATCTACTTTCCCGTTTTAAAAGGTTTAGCTTAAACAGTTTTATAATCAATTTACAATCTACATCCTCTGGGTTATGGGATGAAAGATCGCCTGTGACGGGTTAGGTTGCCCAGCGAGCCGATCGCAAAATTGCCACTTGGTCTAGGAGTCGCAGACGTTGTTCACCTGCATTTCCCACTTGCCACTCTCCTTTAATAAAAGGAGCCATACTATCATTCACTTGAGTGGGCATTTGCATTTTATCAGGGTGAAGCCATGCCATATCATTGACGGCATCGACTGCTAACCCTAATATAATGTCTTGGTCTTCCACTGCAATCACATGGATCTCGGTTCGGTCTGTGTTCAGGGGAATTGAATCCCCTAAAAATTGACCTAAATCAGCCACCCAAATCACTCGACCCCGGAGGTTGAAGGTTCCGAGTAATAGCGGGGAAACATTGGGAATCGGAGTCATCCGGTCTGGCGACTGAAACAGTACCTCCCGAATGCCAATTGCTGGAAGGGCAAATTCATTTCCTGAAGGGACGAAAAACCGCAGATGTGGCTCTCCTTCCGGCGTTTCCAACTCTTGGAATTCTGGACTGTCTGTTCCTTGCCCGGTTAAAAAATCAGGATTTCCAACCATTTTTGTTTCTCACCTATCCTCTAAGCAATTGTTTAACGGTTCCGACTAATTCTGTGGGCTGAAAGGGTTTGGCAATATAAGCATCTGCCCCCTGTTTCATCCCCCAGTAGCGATCAAATTCTTCCCCTTTAGAAGAACACATGACGATGGCAATATTTCGGGTTTTAGGATCGGATTTAAGGCGACGACAGAGTTCATAGCCATTCATCCGAGGCATGACAATATCTAGCACCATTAAATCGGGGCAGTTTTTTTGCACTTCTTCCAAAGCTTCTACACCATCACTAGCGACACTGACTTGTAAGCCACTATCTTTGAGAAGATTACAAATCATCTCCCTTTGGGTGACGCTATCTTCCACGACCATAACTTTATTCATACTGTCTAGCAGATTTTTTTGGTTAACGGGACGCAACTCCCACAGGGAGAGGGATCGATTAAAAAGGGCGGCTCTGCGGAATGGTTGTGCATCTACTCGCTCCTAGTTTCTTCAGTTGTCAATCCCATTGGCAGGGTCATGATCACTCAGTTTTTTTAACTTATGGTTTGATTTCAAGTATAGTTCCTGACTCTATAAACCCATAGAATCATTTTACTGGTGTTCTCTTAACAAGGCTAACGACAAAGCCACTGCTCCCATTGTTGATTTCGAGATGTTCACGCTCAAGCCAGGATTGCGTGTCTTGTCTGCTATCGTCCAATTTAATTATACAAATCTTTGACGGCTAGGGTTGATCCGGCAGGAGTGGTTTTGCTTCTGGGGTTGTTGTCGGAGTGATTTCCCCTATAGAATTCGGGGGAATGTCAAAGGGTTTCTAATTCACTCATGAATTCATCTTCTAAATCTCTCTCTATAGAAGAATCATTAGGGGTTTTTCCGGGCCCAATATAGGTTTCGACCAAGGTTAATAACTCTCCATCTCCAAAGGGTTTAGTTAAGTAATTCGTAGCTCGAACCATCCGAGCTTTGAGACGATCAATAAATCCATCAATTCCGGTTAACATCACAATCGGAGTTTGACGAAAAGCGGTTGAATTTCGTAACATGGCGCAGATTTCATAACCATTTAATTCGGGCATCGCAATATCACAAAGAATTAAATCGGGTTTAAGCTGAAAAACCAAACTCAATGCTTTTAAAGGATTACCAATAGCAGTCGCTTCATAGCCCTGTTCTTTTAAAATGATTTCAACCGTTTGCCGAATCACCAGATCATCATCAATACACACAATTCGAGGAGTACGGTTCCGATCTGTAAACGGTTCGGGGACGGTTAAGGTAGTTTCAGGATGGGGTACTAATAGTTGTACCAATCCCTGTTGTACAAAGGGATAAATGACTTTTTTGGTCACCACGACAATATCTCGATGTAAATAACGGGCAATTTGACGAATCGAGGTTTTGCCATCCGCCCAACGATTGAGGGTTTCAAACACTTGGGGCTGTACTGCTTTTTGTAATTTGGCTCGATCAGGAATCAAGGGACATTGATTCGGGGAGGTAATATGGGGATGGAATTTCTTCCATTCCTGAACTTGTTTGAAAATATTAGCTAATAACGGGCTAATTTCTAAGGTGGTTAACTGGGGTGCTAAAGCTGATCCCATTTCAAAAATAAAAGCCCCTTGATGTAAACTCAGCAGATCAAATAGAGTTTCCTGAACCATACAATGAACAATACTGCGAGCCAGGGCTGGGGTAATCACTTGATTTTCTAGCAATAGCCACAAATACCCATACTCTGGAGCATTGACCGAAGCGATAAACGGAACTTCTAACTCAGCGAGAATGGTTTCAGCTTTATAGCGCCGTAAATAATCGTGTAATCTCCTGAGATTACCTTCACTTTGACCTGCATAGATAATTCGACCGTTCCAAGAAAACACTAACCAACATTGCCCAGTTAAACGGCTGGGATGGCGTTCCATTTCAGTCGTCACCTGGGATGAACTGTAAGCTTCTACCATGAGTTCCCCTGTCCTCTGGCCAAGCTCAATCAGTTGCAAAATACTGCGAATATCAATTTCGTTTAAAGAGCCTTGCATTTAGCAAGTTGCCTCCTGCAAATCGGTTTCAGTTTATGTACATCCTCTCATCTTTCTTCCCCCGGTCGACTCCCGCTAAATCGTTACTCCGATTAGTCCTGAGCTTGCGAAGGATCAGAGGAAAGGGGGTCGGGGTCTATATTGCATATCATTTGTTTCCCTAAAATGAAACCTTTCCCCATAGCCCTGATTTAATCAGGGCTTTCCTTATATTCTAGGAGAGACAGCCACTTATGCACCGGATATTTGGTGATTAAGGGTTGACAGTGAGCTAGACTTTTTTTAACCTTCTGTGAGGCGATGTCCCGTTGTTCGAGTCTGAACTTGTCCTTCAAGGGGTTAGCTGACCAATTAACTGTTAACTGCTACTCCCAGAAGGTTTTATGATTAAGACAGCGAACAAATAGTGCTTGAACACCTCAAGAGGATAAAGGGCCGATGCTCTATTTAGCGGAAGTACAAAAGCAGAGTAGCAAATTTGGTCTCGGTGGCGGGAGGACTGAACTGAAGCTATTAGCTTGTCAGCGAGGTGAAAACAATTGGAGTGCTGTCTCAGGAGATGAGATCATCCTTGCTGAGGATGCGAACAACTTTAAGGATGGAACGTTAGTATTAGTCGATCTGAATACGGGTAAACAGGTACAGCGTATTCAAGAAGCTGCACGGCAACTCGTAGGGATTCTCCAAGATTTTTCTCGGTTGCAGGAAAAGTTTAAAACCCAACAAGAAGAAATTGAACAGTGGAAGGAGTCGTTGACTTACCAAAGTCAGGAATTAAATCGCCGCGAAATGGAAATGGAAGCCCGGCGAGAACAGATGGAACAACTGGAGGAAGAATTAGAGCGACTGGAACAGCAACGCCAAGAAATTGATCGCTCCCGGGAGGACAGCAGCCGTTTACGTTCTGAAATTGACCAAGCTCGTCAAGATATTGAAACCACACGCGGGCAGTTACAAAATCAACGAAAACAGCTTGAAGAACAACAGAGTCAGTTGCAGGCAACTCCCTCCTTGAGTTCTGAGCAGTCAGAACGCCTCCAGCGCTTGCTGAATCAACTGTCTAATCCCGTTTCAATTTCACCCTTACAAGCCCGACTCCATCAGTCATTAGAACGAGTCACGGGCGCTCAGAGTTGGCTGGAACAACACCAGCAACGGTTGCAAGCACAACGTTCAGAGGCTGAACAACTTCAACAAACCCTCGACAATACCACCCCGACCCTGAAACAGCAATGGCAGCAATGGCAGCAGGCTCAGGATGCTTTGATCCAAAACCGTTCTGAGTTGGCCTCTCAACAACAATTACTGCAAACGAAACAGGACTACGCCCAAACCTTACAAACTCTAATCCAAAACCGTCAAACTTTATTAGAACAGTTACAAGAATTAGCCTCCCGTCAATCAGAGGATGATCCCGTCCCAGTCAGCGTGAAAGTGGATGTCCAAGCCTTGGAGGCCATGCCCTTAGAGCAATTACAAACGGAAGTCCAACAATTGAAACAGGAGTGGGATCGGTGGTCTGGTTTTGTTAAAGACCAAGAGGAAGAATTAAAATACAAACTCGAAGAGATTGGCGAACTTCAAGAGAAATTCAAAGCAGCTAGCGATAGAGAACGAGAGAGTTTACAGACAGAATTAGCCGATGAGCAAGATGCCTATAAAATGTTGAATGAAACGTTGGTGGGTCAGCGTCGCACCCTAAAAGAACGGGAGGAACATAAAACCCAATATGAAGCGGTGTTACTTCGTCGTCAAGGTCTATCTCCCGCTACCGCAGGGGAGGCGGTTGATTTCAAATCGGTAATTGCTAATTTGGAAACCCAACAACGGGAACAACAACAGCAACTCCAAGCCTGGGAAACGGAACTCCAACAATTACGCTCTACCTTGGATCAAAAGCAAACCGAGGTGAATGGTCAAGCCCAACAACAAGAACAAACACGCCAACAGTTAGAGACTCAAGATCAAAGTTGGATCGAACAGCAACGAAGGGTTGCGGAACTGGGGGGACAGATCAGTTTGTATCAGGAAATGTTACAACCGATTCAAGATTCCTGGAATCAAGTTCGGCAACATTTGGATCAAACAATGGGTGAACTGAATCAGTTACTAGAAATGTCCAACGCTCAAGCCCAAGCAACAACCCAGTTACGGCAAGTTTTATCAGTAATCAGTCATCAGTAATCAGTCATCAGTAATCAGTGTAAGAGTTGACCAATAACTGATCAATAGTAAACAGTTTAGAAACTCCGACTTAATCAACAGATTAGAATTTATTTTTTACTGATAACTGATAACTGATAACTGATAACTGATTATTCCTCCTCAAAGCCTGTATCTTCTTCTTCTAAATCAAGGGTTTGGTTGGGGTCTTCGGATTCAATCGGAATACAAATTAAATTATCGTCCTGAGTATAAACCAAGCCTTGTTGACGGAGTTTTCCCATCAGGCGGGTGACGGTAACTCGTGTGGAACCGATGGCACTGCCAATTTGAGAGTGGGTTAATGACCAGGGTAAACAATAGCCTTTAAACCCGTCTTCCCCACTGCCACTGGTATAATATTCCCCGTATTCTTCAATCAATAGGGTCAAGAATCCCAAGAGTCGGTCAATGGTACGACGTTGACCTAATGTGCTTAACCATAGTAGTTTGCGTTGATGTTGATACCGAAAAGCATCGAGGACTTCCCGACGAAAATGGGGCCAGTTATCTAAATCATGCCAATACATCCATAACACGGTGGTATCATCGGCGTGACTATAGGCTTGCAGGCTAAAGGGAGACTGGGCAACGAGTTCAAAGGGTTGACCTGCACCGACAAAACCTAAAAAGGCTTCATCTAAATTGCGATTCCGGGGTTTGGAATTGGGTTTGCCCTTGGCGTATTCCAGTTGAGCACTACCCACTAATCGCACTGCACCCCGTTGGACTAAATACAGTAACCCTGGACGAGCCGGAATTCGCTCATCTTTACTAAAACTTCGACAACGATAATGTTCCTGCGCCCAGTCTGTAATGCGTTGCCAAGTTAGAAACGGTCGATTGGAATCGGTTGTGATCGAAGATGGCTGCATCATGAGATATGGTAATTAAAAAATTGGTAAAAATCAGAAGAGAAGCTGATAGACCCCCCATATCAGTCCGGTTTTGAATGGGTTCACAGATATTGATAACCTATTCCCAAAGGTGTATTTTATACTTGAGACAGAGGGGTTTCAGATCTTTTAACCAATGTAGCAAAAAACACATCAATTTTGAGAAGGATGACCAATCATTTTCAGGAATTTTGCCCAAAAAATTCTTTACCCGCTTCTACAAGGTGGGCTGATCCTCTGAGATTTGCGGAAGTTTGGGGGGAAGTCCAATAGTTACGCCCGCTTTGGCAAATCGGTTAGGGGTACAACTGAGACAAAGCTTACATTCCCAAGGGATTGATCCGGTTGATTCTCAGGAAATTCTCGTAAATCGGATTAAACATCCGACACAGGTAATATACGGATCGGCGATCGCACTGAAATGGGCTTCCCGTTTGCATCAATCTCCGTTTGAACTTGCGGAGGTGATCCTGACTAACTTAAGGAGTCTTGATTTAGGGGATGATTCTGGTCTGGGGGTACTCAGCCGAGATTTTACCTTCGAGCTTCTACCGTCAGGAATCCTTCAGTTTATGTTAACGGATGGGGGAATGGCAAATTGGTTAGAAGAAATCATTCGTAACCCTTGGATAAACACCCCGATTCAGGATTTGGCTGTTTCACCAGAACGATTTATAATTCAATATACTCATGCTCGATGTTGTTCTTTATTGCGTTTAGCTCATCGGGATCATCTGATTAGTTTAGTGGAATCTGATTTTATATCTTCATTACCTTTAAAAAGGGATCAGATTTCTCCTCCGATTTCCTGGTTAACAGTCAATGGAAAGTTACAATTTATTGAACGGTGTGAATATCAACTTCTAACCCAATTCGTGAATATTGTAGATGTTCTTTTCTCGTCCTCTAGTTCTCCCGATTGGCCAAAACTTGCAGAGCAATTAAGTCAAAATTTTCAAGAATTTTATCGTCAATGTCGCATTTGGGGAGAGGTGAAACAAAATAACCCAGAATTAGCTCAAGCCAGACTGGGTTTAGTTTTGATTACGCAATTCCTTCTCCAAATTTTATTAGCAGAAAAATTAGGAATTATGGCTCCTTTAGAACTATAAATAGGCTAAGAGAAGGCGTTCATGCTTCACTATGGTAAAAAGTCCGTGAGAACTTCATCCGGTTCGTCATCATCCTCATCATCATTTGTTAAAAGTTGAGCAAAGGTAGAATGGGGCGGGATAGAAATTTCAGGAATAACTATTTTTTCAAGCGCGGATATTTTGGATTCTAGTTTAGCCACTTGATTCAATAACAGTTCTAATGACTGAACTCTTTGCTTTAAAATTGATAATTCCTTGGAAAGACTTGAAGATTCTATAGCTGGCGAATTAGACAGCAAAGAAGTTTGGCTTTGTTCTAAATATTGACCTAAAGCCTCTTGAACTAATTCTTCAACAGATCGTTTTGTTTCTAGGGATAATTGATTGAATTGATCAGCCCATTCTGGGGAAACTGTTATTTCTATCTTGGTATTTTCTAAGCTCATGGATCTCAATATTAAAATGAATCAATCAACATAAAAGACGCACAATCTTGCGTCTGGTGAGTAAAGATCAAGGATTTTTCAATAGAGGATAATTGCCCTTTAATTGTGATCTGGATTAGGGAAAGTCCGCTTAAATTCTTCAATCAAATCGTCAATTTCTTCTAAAGCTTGATTTACATCAATTCTGAGGGTTCCCAAATTAGGTTTTTCTAACAGTTTAACGAGGGATTCCCGTTTTGTCTCAATTAAAGCAACTCGTTCTCGAATGGTATTTGCGTTCATGTTCTATTTCCTGCCGGAGTGGATCAGTAATCAATATATTGACAATATATTGAAGAAATTATCGCAGAAAAGGAGGGCGTTTAGTATTGGTATCGGGTTTATTTTTGGCAGACTCAGCGAGGAACCGTTTTAACGCTTTTTCACGGTTTTTCATAAAAGCCCCCCAAAAGCCAGGTTGAAATTCATCCATTGTTTTGGCTAAAGCCCAGACATCAATGGCAAGGATGTTGTACATTCGTTCATCTTCGCACTTGAGCGTATTAATTTGCTCTAGGAGTTTGCGTTTAATACTAGCAGTGGATTGATCTTCGTCGTTAATTGTCATGTTCAACATCCGATGACACGGTATATCCGAACCCAGTAAAATCAGAGATTGACACTCTCAGGGCTGAAGCCACTGAGATTCTGCGGACAGAATTAATTTAACTTAATTCTCGCTACGATTGCCAAAGATCGTCTACTGAGTTGATTAAGCGATATACCTAATCTTCCCGATACTTTTCTGAAAATATTAGCTGCACCATTAAGGTCGGCATTAACAACAAAACCATCAGCCGTCCGATAAAGTCCACGCTTAATTCTATTCCCAGATGCTTTCCACCCTATCGGTTTTTCACCGTATTTGGGCAGGGAGTCGACCTCTAAGAAACTAGCTTTTGAAGTGTAGGCTTCTTCGGTTTCAATAAATCTAATCCCGTGCAAATCACAGAGTTGTTTGACACGGGATTTTAGTTTACCTAAAGGCATTTGAACAAATTTTTGATTATTCAAATTACCCAAGTTGGCATTGATTTTAAATCCTTCATTCCAACCAATTACTAGGTTTCCAATGCCATGCTTGAGGCAGTGATCAACAATTAGTTTCGCTGCTTTATTAATCCCATCACGCATTTGGTGATTGCGTTTACGAGTTATACGGTCTAGCCAATTATCCCAATACCCTTGGGATTTACCTTCTTTACGGGTTGATACTTTTTTATTCCAAAGTTGATTTTTAGCTTTCAAATATCTGGCATCAATCAAAAAGGAATTTCCCAAAGTATCAACACAAGCTACTAAGTTATCGGCAGTACCTAAATCAATAGATAAGGCTTGATTGATGTCTAAATCATGTTTTTGTTTTTCTACTTCGTAGGACATTTCCAGATAAAAAGCACCATTCTTAGGTAGAATTGTAAACTCTTTGATATTGGAATAATCAAGATTTGATGGCATCGATAGAAAAAATTCAGATACCCCAAACCATCTTTTAACCGTTAATCCTAGAGAGAATCTAAGTTGACCATTAATCAGTGTTGGTTTTTGTCCTCCTGAATTGGGATAGGCAACTTTAAACAGTTTAGAACCCTTGAGATAGCCAGGAGGTTTAGGTCGAAAATGTAGTTGCCCTTTGGTATACAAATCCCTCAGATTCTTAAAAGATTTGAAGGATTCCGCTACTGACATCAAGGTTTGTTGCATTGGTGTTGATGGCATTGATTGTGCCAACAAAGATTTTGATACCGATGGTTCAAAAGCTAAATCAAACTTTCCTGTTAATAATTTACCTGTCTTGAAAAATGTTTGACGGGCAAAATAAATTCCTGTGTTGTACAATTTGCCTGATTGTTGACAAAGGTATTCTAGCAACGCATGGGTTTCAGAGTCGGGAGAAAGTAAAACTTGCTGCACTCCCATCATTTTATTTGTTTTAGCCATTGACTCTACCATCACGACTTTGTTGACCTCTTTTTTATGGTATCATGATTCAATAAATATTCAAGGGGAATAGATTCCCCTGCGTCGTGTTTCCTCTCAGGTCTAAAGACACTGAGTTTCCACACTCCCATCCTTTTCTTATGAATTTTCGCGGACTAATGAGTGATTTATATGTTACGTCAAACTTCTCTGGGCGCACTAGGTTTAGTGGTCGGTGGAATCTTAACTGTAGTAGGTTTTGCTGCTTATTTTGCTGATAATGCCACATTGAACTTAGCTGGATTTTTCTATGGAATTCCCCTATTGTTGGGAGGACTCGCCCTTAAAGCAGCAGAATTGAAGCCCATACCCTTTACTCAAGCGACATCCTCTGAGGTTCTGGCCCTCCGAGAGCAACAAGCTACAGAAACTCAAAATCAAGTTCGCCAAGATGTCACCCGTTATCGCTATGGCCAAGAAGCCCATTTATCCGATGTCTTAGAACGTCTAGGACTCAGCCCTAACCGCGAAGAACGTCCCTCCCTCCAAGGTATCCGAGAAACGATTATTGATGGGTCTTATACACTGATTTTACAGTTTTATTCTCCCTTTATGCCCCTGAGCACTTGGCAACAAAAACAAGATAAAATCACTAATTTCTTTGGCCCTGGTGTAAAAGTCCAAATCACTCAACCCCAAGAGGAACAGATTGATGTGGCTTTAATTGCTGAAGGTTAAATCATAGGGAACAGGGCCGGGGGGTGACAACCCGCCCTCCAGGCTTATGGGGGAAAGAGTAATTTTAGGATTCTACTGCAAAAACTTCGGGGTCAATGTCCCAGTTTACCCAAGAAATGGCGGCATGGGCAGAAGTGAGGTCAGGAGGAACCCGCAAAACGTGAATATGATTTGTACTCGGACAAGTCATTTTCAACAGATGAATTGGTTCAATATCCACCTTAGCATCAATTTTAAGTAAGGTATATTCGCGCCAAGAGTCAAGTTCAATGGCTTGGAGTTCCTTACAGATGCGCTCATAGCCCATTTTTTGGATCAACAGTCGGCGAATTTCCGAATTTTTTTCCGTCAATAACCACTCAGCTTTTCGCTGGCTGGGGTGAGTCCAATATTGCCGACGAAATCTCTCCATCCCAAATACAGAAACTTCCAAGTTTTGATTAGGATGATTAGCAAGTGCTGACAAATCCTGAATCGGATTGTCCCTTAGATCAATATACTTCAAGTCTTTTAATTGTCCAATTTCCGGTGGTAGTTCTGTCAGAGAATTATACCGTAAATCAAGTGTTTGTAGACTTTGCAACTGACCGATTTCCGGTGGTAGTTCTGTCAGAGAATTATACCGTAAATCAAGTGTTTGTAGACTTTGCAACTGACCGATTTCCGGTGGTAGTTCTGTCAGAGAATTAGAGAATAAAATAAGTGTTTGTAGACTGTGCAACTGACCAATTTCCGGTGGTAGTTCTGTCAGAGAAGTATGCTGTAAATCAAGTGTTTTCAGAGAAGTATCCTGTAAATCAAGTGTTTGTAGACTGTGCAACTGACCGATTTCCGGTGGTAGTTCTGTCAGAGAATTATCGCGTAAATTAAGTGTTTGTAGACTGTGCAACTGACCAATTTCCGGTGGTAGTTCTGTCAGAGAATTACCCCCTAAATTAAGTGTTTGTAGACTTTGCAACTGACCGATTTCCGGTGGTAGTTCTGTCAGAGAATTACAGTATAAATCAAGTGTTTGTAGACTGTGCAACTGAACGATTTCTGGTGGTAGTTCTGCCAGAGAATTACGAGATAAATCAAGTGTTTGTAGACTGTGCAACTGAACGATTTCCGGTGGTAGTTCTGTCAGAGAATTACATTTTGATAAATCAAGTGTTTGTAGACTGTGCAACTGACCGATTTCCGGTGGTAGTTCTGTCAGACGATTACTCCATAAATCAAGTGTTTGTAGACTTTGCAACTGACCAATTTCCGGTGGTAGTTCTGTCAGAGAATTACTCCCTAAATAAAGTGTTTGTAGACTGTGCAACTGACCGATTTCCGGTGGTAGTTCTCTCAGATAATTAAAGAATAAATAAAGTGTTTGTAGACTGTGCAACTGACCGATTTCCGGTGGTAGTTCTCTCAGACGATTATGCCGTAAATTAAGTGTTTGTAGACTGTGCAACTGACCGATTTCCGGTGGTAGTGCTGTCAGATAACTATCCTCTAAATTAAGTGTTTGTAGACTGTGCAACTGACCAATTTCCGGTGGTAGTTCTGTCAGACGATTACCGTTTAAATTAAGTTCTTCCAGGTATGTATGCTGTTGAAAAAAGTCAGATGGAAGTTTTTTAAGCCTTCTGTCCGATAAATCTAGCGATAAATTTAGTTTCATGAGATTCTCCAGTTGTTCAAATTTGTTTAGGAGAGCGATCGCCATCAAACCCACCAAAAGGAAGTTGTGGGATGATTGCCAAATCAGCAATTTTTAGGTTTTTACTGCAAAAGCTTCCGGGTCAACATCCCAGTTTGCCCAGCAAATGGCTTCACGGGCGGAAGTGACATCAACAGGAACGCGCCAGACATGAAAACGCAGGCTGCATCACTCGTTGCAGCACTCGCCACCCGTCCCACGATGATCTGTGGAGTCTAGGACAATAGATTAATCAGCAACAGGGTGCCATCCTGTGGGTTCATACTCCCGTTGAATCCGCACGGCCCAATCCCCCTTGGGAATTTGCAGCGCATGATGTTCTTCGTGGCTGAGGGTAGCAAACTCCGAGATAACCCGCAGATATAGTGTCCCATTCCGTTTATAGAGTTCTGCTTGTCCGTTTGAAATTTGGTGTTTGTGTCCGGTGGCTTCACCGAGGGCAAGCACCAGATGGTCTTGCTTATAATGATCATATTGAACTTCTGCTGTGCGGGGAATTAAAAGAACGTCACCTTGTCGCATCGGTTGCATTGCACTTCTCCTGTATAGCCGTTGTTATTTCCTAGTCTAATCGCTGTGAATAGTTGAGTTAGGGTCAAAATCAATTTACACTTTAGCCCAGATGGTTTGTACAGGCTATTTGGGATTCTGAGGCGATGACCCTGGGGCTAATTTTCTTGCGCGATCGCACATTCCAATAGTTTTAGGTTTCTAAAGTCGCCCTAGAAGGGCGAGGCTTGTATCCCATTTTTTTGGTCAGCGTCAGGGGGTGAGGGTTACTTTTCTAACCGCACCGCATACCATTGCAGATATTGACCTGCACCCACATCCAGGTCACAGCTTGTATCAATCAGATATTGAGCTTGTGCGTCCAGGGTGGTAAAGCGTTGTAAATCTTGGGGTAAATTGTCTTGAGATTCAGATAAAACGGATTTGAGCTTTTCGAGGAGTTCTGCAACCGTCATAAACTGTTCGGGTTGATGGGTTTCTAATACCACAAAGGTATCCTCATAGTACATTAGGGGGTCTGGCATGGTAGTTTTCTCTCAAACTGTTAAATAATCATTCTGACTCAGGGAGGGGGCGGTCAAAATACGGGACAATATTTGATTACCCCCATGTTACGATCAAATTTAATACCGATAATTCCGACCGAATTACAGGGGTTTGAAAAAAATCGGGTTGAACTACGGGTTGATTGCAACCCAAACCCTTAACCCGTAGAGTTTTTTTATTGAAATAGGTATCAGAAGCTCATGACTCTATCCGAAACACCTCCCAACGTTAATAAACCCTCGAAAGTAGAAGGGATGAAAGAACACAGCAATTTCTTGCGAGAACCCGTCGCTACGGAACTATTGAATGATCTGAACTTCTTCTCTGAAGATGCAATTCAAATTCTCAAGTTTCACGGCTCCTATCAACAGGATAACCGAGATCATCGAGTTAAGGGGCAGGAAAAAGACTATGGAATGATGCTGCGAACCCGCAGTCCTGGGGGGTTTATTCCACCTCAACTGTATTTAACCCTGGATAGCTTATCCGATGAATATGGCAATCATACAATTCGGGCTACGACTCGTCAAGGGTTTCAGTTACACGGAATCTTAAAGAAGAATCTGAAAACGGCTTTGGCTTCTATTGTTAATAATATGGGGTCAACTTTAGGGGCTTGCGGGGATATTAACCGCAATGTTTTAGCACCTCCGGCTCCTTATAAAAATCGTTCTGATTATGAATATGCCCGGACTTATGCTAATAATATTGCTGATCTGCTCACCCCTCAAAGTGGAGCCTATTATGAAATCTGGTTAGATGGGGAAAAATTTATTACCGCAGAAGAAGATCCAGAGGTAAAAGCTGCCCGTCTTCGTAATACAAATGGCACCAATTCTACAGACTCCCCAGAACCGATTTATGGCACTTATTATCTGCCCCGCAAGTTCAAATGTGCGGTAACAGTTCCTGGGGATAATTCTCTTGATATCTACACCCAAGATTTGGGTTTAGTGGTGATTACCAATGCGGCGGGAGAGTTAGAAGGGTTTAATATTTTAGCTGGAGGAGGCTTAGGACGGACTCATAATAAAGAAGAAACCTTTGCTCGCATTGCCGATGAAATTGGCTATGTTGATAAAGAGGATATTTATGATGCCGTAAAAGCTATTGTAGCGACTCAACGGGATTATGGCGATCGCAGCAACCGACGTCATGCCAGACTGAAATATTTAATTCATGATTGGGGTGTGGAGCAATTTCGGGAAAAAGCCGAAGAATATTTGGGAAAATCCTTTAAACCCTTTAAACCTTTACCCGCTTGGAACTATAAAGATTATTTAGGATGGCACGAACAAGGGGATGGCAAATTATTCCTGGGGATTTCTATTGAAAATGGTCGGATTAAAGATGAGGGAAATTTCCGCCTAAAAACGGTTTTACGCCAAATTGTAGAACAGTTTCAAATCCCAATGTTAGTCACAGCAAGTCAAAATGTGATTCTATATGAAATTTCCCCGGAGGTTCAACCCAAAATTCAAACCCTGCTCAAAGAACATGGGATTAAAACCGAAACGGAAATTGACCCCCTAGAACGCTATTCTATGGCGTGTCCGGCGTTCCCGACCTGTGGGTTGGCAATTACAGAATCAGAACGGGTCATCCCTAGTGTATTGGGACGGATTCGGGTATTGTTGGACAGTGTAGGTTTGCAACAAGAGCATTTTGTTATTCGGATGACGGGATGCCCTAATGGTTGCGCGAGACCCTACATGGCGGAGTTAGGCTTTGTTGGGATTGTCCCCGATACCTATCAAATTTGGCTAGGTGGCTCTCCTAATCAGACACGATTGGCTCAAACTTTTGTGGATCGGTTATCGGTTCACGATCTCGAAACTTTTCTGACTCCGATCTTAGTTTATTTTAAACAGGATCGGAAACCTGGGGAGAGTTTTGGAGATTTTTGCTATCGTGTCGGCTTTGATGCGCTTCGCCAGTTTATAACCTCTTACTCAACGACGGCCGCAATGAACATTGAAACTCAAGAAGCACCCGTTTTTACGGCTAGCCACACCCTACCAGAGATTAGCGATTCTGATATCCCCTTTGATCCGAGCAAAATCCGGCATCGGGTTAGTGTTCGGGATTCCATTTATAATCAGTTAAAAGCTGAATCTAAACGTTTGGGGAAACCAGTGGTTGAGTTAGCCACTCAAGCAATTGAAGAATATTTAGAAAAACTGAAAGTCCTGTAGTTAGGTTGAATTGGGAGGATTTTAGGCTAGAGTATCTAACCGAGTATTTAATCCGTTTTACCGATGGTTCAACTTCAACGCATTGCGATCGCTCCTGAACAAATTCAAAACGAACACCTGATTTTAACGGCTGAACAACAGCATTATTTGGGTCGGGTGTTACGGTTGAAACAGGGCGATCGCTTTATTATTATTGAGGGTAATGGTCAATGGTGGATAGCAGAATTAATCGTTAATTTACCTGCGGCTTCTCCCCAAGTTAAGTTAATAGAAATCGTCTCCATTCAGACCGAATTACCCCTAGAAATTATATTAATTGTAGCCTTACCCAAAGGCGATGGATTTGAGGAAGTTGTACGCTGTTGTACGGAGTTAGGCGTAACACAATTTATCCCGGTTATTAGTGCTAGAACGGTGTTAAAACCCAGTTCTCAAAAAGTGGAACGGTGGCGAAGAATTGCTACAGAATCGGCGGAACAATCAGAACGTCAAATCATCCCGACTATTTCTGATCCGGTTTCGTTTCAACAAGGTTTATTGACCCTTCAATCTTCTGATCAATATATTTGTGAAGCCAGGGGAAATTATCAATCTTTAATGCAAGAATTAATATCATTTGAAACTGGAAAAATACCGGATAAAATTATCATAGCAACGGGGCCAGAAGGGGGATGGACGGAGGAAGAGATAGAATATGCGATCGCCATAGGATTTCAACCGATTTCGTTAGGAAAACGCATATTAAGGGCCGTTACAGCGCCAATTGTAGCAGTATCTCAAATTGTGGGAATCATGGAAAAGTAGTGCAAGCGTCCTCGCTTGCTATTATCCCTTTAAATGATTAACAGCTTAACCATTCTTGATTAATATCAGTCCGCGAGGACAGCGATCGCAACAGGTTTAAATGGATTAGCCCCTAAAAATTGGCAAGAAGTACCCGATTTAACCGTAGCTAATCTTTATCATTATTTTCAAGTTCAAGCTTAAAATGCGTAGGAAGATTGAAAAAAACCAGAAAAAACGACTTAAAGTTCCTCAAATTGTAAGTCAGATCAAAATTAGATGAAATTCAACAAAACGTAGGTATTTATTTATAGTTACCTACGTTTTGTTAAAAAAACAGCTAAATTGTGATAATATTTAGGTATATAGATGTAAGTTTCTACGTTCCTTAATAGTTTCTGGAATTGTAGGAGATGCCATTCATTAATTTAGGTGATACCATTATGAGTCAGAGACAACAAGTGCTGGATACCCATTGCTGTGTGGGAGTCATCAGTACCAAAGATATAGAAAAATGGGGAATTCCTCGTCAGTATGTGCAACGACTAGAAAAACAAGGTTTGTTGCTTCGTTCAGGACGAGGTATTTATACCATAGTAGACGCAGACATCACAGAAAATCATAGTTTTGCAGAAGTCTCTAAGCGAGTACCAAATGGGGTAATTTGTTTGTTGTCAGCACTAAGTTTTTATCAAATTACCACTCAAGTACCCTTTCAAATATGGCTTGCAATTGACCAAAAAGCACGTTCTCCAAAGGAGGATATGATTCCTTTGCGAATTATTTATATGTCTGGTATTGCCAAAGAATCAGGGATTGAAGAACATATTATTGAAGGAGTCTCTGTCAGAGTTTATAGTCTGGCAAAAACAATCGCTGACTGTTTCAAATTTCGCAATAAAATTGGACTCGATATTGCTCTTGAAGCTCTGCGAGAATCTTGGCAAGAAAAGCGTTGTACAATCGATGAAATTTGGCATTATGCTAAAATTTGCCGTGTTCAAAGTGTTATGCGTCCCTATCTGGAATTGCTTGTATCTTAAACTATGAGTCAAACCAATAAACCGAATATTTCTCAAAAGGTTAATCAAGATTTATTAAAACTTGCTAAGGAGAGAAAAGAAGATGCTAATCGTCTGCGAATTCGTTATGTTAATGAAAGATTATTGTATCGTCTGAGTCAATCTCATTATTGCGATCAGTTTATTCTCAAAGGTTCAACTCTATTTTTTGTATGGAGTGGTCAACCCCATCGACATACTAAAGATTTAGATTTTCTCTGTTTTGGCAACCCTGATATTGAGCATATAAAAAAAATATTTCGAGAAATCTGTTCTACTTCTGTTCAAGAAGATGGAGTTAAATTTTTGTCTGATCAGATTAAAGGAAAATTAATTAAAGAAGATCAAGATTATGAAGGAGTCCAAATTAAAATAGATTGGAAAATTCATACATCTAAAGGAGTTACACAAATCGATATAGGTTTTGGAGATCAAGTAGTACCTGAAGCTAAAATAGAAACATTTCCCCTGATTTTACAAGAATTTAATCCGCCAAAACTGAGAATGTATCATCGTGAGACTGTCATAGCGGAAAAGTTTGAAGCCATGGTTAAATTAGGAGTAGCCAATAGTCGCATGAAAGATTTCTATGATATTTTCTATTTATCAGAAAATTTTGTCTTTAATCAAAACAATCTTTCTGAGGCTATTCAAGCCACTTTTAATCGCAGAAAAACGGCTATACCTTCTGATATTCCTGATTGTTTAACAATAGAGTTTTCTCAAGCAAAGCAACAATCTTGGATTGCTTTTTTAAAGGTAAAAGAAATTAAAAATGCCCCAGAAAATTTTCAGGATATTATTTCGCGCCTCAGAGGGTTTCTGGAGCCTGTTTATCGATCAATTATTTAGAATAAAATCTCTGATTATGTTTGGAATTCATCCAATTTTTCTTGGGATGAATTATAGAAAAAAGCCCATCTGATTTTAATATTATTAACTATTTTAATTCCTATTGCCATTAATTACCCTTCCTGCGGTTCTCAATAAATTATTAAGAATCTTTAAGTTAGAGCGATCGCCCGAATATCCGCCCAAACCTCAACAGACTATTTAAAATCCTTAGCTATAACACAATTGCTCAAGACTCGCTATATAATATTCAATAACTGCTAGGGATAAAATTATGATCAAAATCATCAAACAATTAACGATTGTTTTTTGTGCCATTTTTCTGCTGAGTGGATGTGTTAGATATGATGTAGGAGTGGAATTTCAGGATCAAACTCATGGTCTGATTGTTCAAAAGATTCAATTAGGAGAACGATTAACTAGCTTTAGTCATGAAGTCATTGATGAATGGATATCCAGTCTGGAACGACGGGTTAAACAGTTAAAAGGGAAAACGAAACGACTGTCTAAACAAGAAATTTCCGTCACGATTCCCTTTAATAATGGTAAGGATTTAGAGAAAAAATTCAATCAATTCTTTAATCCTGCCGAATTCAATACTCAGAAATCCAAGAAAAATTCCGATGTTGTATTGCCTCAATTTTCCTCCGATTTAAACCTTAAACAAAATAATTTTATTTTTGCCTTACGCAATCATCTGAGTTTAGAATTAGATTTGCGATCGCTTTCCCTACTTTCAACCTCAGAAAATGTATTAATCAGTTCGGGTAATTTATTAGAACTGCAATTTGTGTTAACAACTCCTTGGGGTGCTACTGTTATTAATCCCGTCAGTATTGCTGCTGAAACATCAAGCGAACCTATATTAGTCAACGTTGAATCTAATGGAAAACAGGTGGTTTGGACACTTAAACCTGGAGAAATTAATCACTTAGAAGCTATTTTCTGGGTTCCCAGTCCCATTGGAATTGGTACACTTGTAATTATCCTGATAACGGCTTTAGGAATTTATCTCAAGTCTAATATCCGTCCTCAAATTAAAACTGGACAACCTCCCATTCCCACAAAGGTTTAACCCAATTCAAAAGCTCCAAAAAGCCCTACAATTAAAATAGGCTTTAACTGCTGATTAATCCCCCGTAGAGATGTGCTATGGCAAGTCTCTACATGATGCCCCCTATAGGAGATAATTTAGAATGCGTGCGTTGAACTTTTTGTTTATTTTTCTCGTCTGTTTGGGATTAGTATTGTTTAGTTTAGAAAATACTAATCCGGCAACTGTGCAACTGATTGAAGGAATAGAAGTACAAGCTCCCATCTCGATTGAATTAATAATTGCAACTGGGTTTGGTGCATTTTTGGCTTGGATTTTTAGTCTCTGGTCAAGATTCCAACGCATTCTATTGAATCGAGAAAACTCTCGTCAAATGCGACAACAAGAAAAGCAAATTCAAGAGTTAGAAAAAAATCTCCAAAAACAACTTAATGAGTATCAAAGTTCCCTAGAAACTCAACAAAAAACCCTAATTCCCACCGTTGAAGGATTAACCCATACTCCCGAAATTCTTCCTCAAGAACAACAACCCCTTGAAGATGTTGTGCAGTGAGAAACGCAGGTTTTGGTCTACAATAGTTAAGCATTAAGCGAACTACTGAGTTTTGTACCTTCAGTGATTTCAGGTGATTCCACAATTTCCAGCCCTGACCCACTCCCCAGTCTTCCCCTGACCATCGCCACCCCTCAAGATGCCTTAACGGCTCTTTCCGAGGGGATTGCACTGCTGATTGACTTGGCACAACGGGGAGAAATCGATCCTTGGGATGTGCAGGTGATTGATGTCATTGACCGTTATCTCAGTAAACTGACACCTCCAGAGGAATCAAGCTCTAGCAATAATTTTGCCGAGTTATCTCAGTCGGGCCAAGCCTTTTTGTATGCCTCAATGTTAGTCTTGCTCAAGGCCGATAGTCTGATGGCAACGGAAACGGTAGACCCGAATGCCGGGTTAACTGAGGGAGAAGACTTCTTAGAACTGGACGAAGGGGGGAATGGCATTCAGCGTCCCCAACAACTGGAAAAACAAATCCGGCGACGGGCGGTGGGCAAAATTCCGCAAAAACGGCGAGTCACATTGGAAGAACTGATTGAACAGTTACAATTGATGGCTGCTACCATTGAGGCACAAAAGGCCCGTCCCCGTCCCCGTGCTAATACCGCCAAAGCCAGAGCGACAACGGCACGGGCTATTGCCGAGTTAGCCCACCAGGAAAACTTAGTGGAAATGGCGACGGAAGTGGAACGACTCTTGAACCTGCAAGGATCACAACAGAGTCAGGAATGGTTTGATTTGGAGCAGCTATTAACCCTGTGGTTACAGACGAAACAACCGGAACACCCCCAAACCCCCGAAGAAAACCCTATCCAGCATAGCCCCAATCATGATCGGGTGGGGGTATTTTGGGCGCTGCTGTTATTATCGGCTCAATCTAAAGTTGAACTCGCTCAAGAGGAATTTTACCAAGACCTAAAAGTGCGCTCTTTGACTGAGCCACCTCCAAAGCCTTGAAACAGAGTAGGAGGAAATTGCAATTTCACCACAATATCAATTGGCGCTAAAGTATTGCTATCCAGGAGGTGATGCTGAGTGTTACACAAAGTTGTGCAAGTCCGGTTATATCCATCAAAAGAACAAGAAGTACAACTAGCACAAACTTTTGGGTGTGCTCGTTGGTGGTGGAATTATGCTCTGAATAAATCTATTGAGACTTATAAGGAGACGGGTAAAGGACTTGGGCGTGCAGCACTCAATTCATTTCTCCCAACACTCAAAAAAGCTGAAGATACGGTATGGTTAGCCGATTGTTATAGCCAAGTTTTACAAGCTACAACACTTAATCTAACTACAGCATACAAAAACTTTTTTGAGAAACGTGCCCGATTTCCTAAGTTTAAATCTAAGCAGGGTAAACAGTCTGTCCAATATCCTCAAAACGTCAAGATTGTAGATGGGAATGTCAAACTTCCCGGCAATATTGGGATAGTCAAAGCCAAAATACATAGACCAATTGAAGGGAAAATCAAGACTGTAACTATTAGTAAAACACCATCAGGTAAATATTTTGCATCTATCCTGACAGAAGTAGAAGGGGAAAATCCAACTCTTTCAGAAGGTAAGATTTACGGTATTGATTTAGGGTTAAAGCACTTTGCTATTGTCACTGATGGTGAAAAGGTTTCTAAATACGATAATCCTAAACACCTTGCCAAGCATGAGAAAAACCTCAAGCGTAAGCAGAAAAAATTAGCGCGTAAACAAAAAGGGAGTAATTCCAGAAATAGGTATAGAAAAGTTGTTGCTAAAGTCTACGAACGAGTTAGCAATTCCCGGCAAGATTTTCTACATAAACTTAGTTATAAGTTGGTCAGCGATAGCCAAGCTGTCATCGTAGAGAATCTTCATGTCAAGGGCATGGTTCGTAACCCTAAATTAGCTTCATCAATATCTGATCTGGGATGGGGAACATTCACTAACTTCTTAGCTTATAAGCTAGAAGGTAAAGGCGGGAAGTTGATTGAGATTGATAGATGGTTCCCCAGTTCCAAGCTCTGCTCTAATTGTTTCTATCAAGTGAGTGAGATGCCATTGGATGTTCGTGAATGGACTTGTCCTGATTGTGGTACTCATCATGACCGTGATGGAAACGCAGCGATCAATATTAGAGCGGAGGGGATCAGAATGATCAAGGCGGAAGGTTCAGCCGTCTCTGCTGTAGGAGGGGATGTAAGACCAAAGCTGGGGCGAAAGTCTAAGTTGCGGCACTCCCCCGTGATTACAGAAGCCGACACTGTACTTGGTACTCCCAGTCAGTGTGGGTAGTTCACCGGATCAATCACGATAAAGCTTGATAGGCTATTAATTGAACAGCGATCAATTGATTGAATTGTAGAATGAGGTGATTCTTCTATGGATGATCTTCGTACACGCAAAGCAATTGCTGATTTTGATTCAGGAGTTGCATCTGATTTGATAACTTTAAATATAGATTAGGGTTGAGGAAGTGAACATGAAAGCCATGATTCTGGCGGCTGGAAAAGGAACTCGTATCCGTCCAATTACTTATACAATTCCCAAACCTTTAATTCCTATCCTGCAAAAACCGGTAATGGAATTTTTGGTAGAATTACTCCGAATGCACGGGTTTGACCAAATTATGGTTAATGTTAGCCATTTAGCTGATGAAATCGAAAACTATTTTCGAGATGGTCAAAAATTTGGAGTTGATATCGCCTATTCTTTTGAAGGACGAATTGAAGATGGAAATTTAATCGGACAAGCTTTAGGTTCGGCTGGAGGGATGAAACGAATTCAAGATTTTAATCCCTTTTTTGATGATACTTTTGTAGTTTTGTGTGGCGATGCGTTGATTGATTTGGATTTAACATCTGCCGTAAAATGGCATCGAGAGAAAGGCTCAATTGCCACAATTGTGATGAAATCTGTTCCTAAAGATCAAGTCTCTAGTTATGGGGTTGTTGTCACTGATGAAACAGGTCGTATTAAAGCATTTCAAGAAAAACCATCGGTAGATGAAGCTCTCAGCACGGATATTAATACCGGGATTTATATTTTTGAGCCAGAGATTTTTAAATATATTCCATCAGGGTGTGAGTATGATATTGGGAGCGAATTATTTCCCCATTTAGTTGAAATTGGTGCTCCATTTTATGGGATTTCAATGGATTTTGAATGGGTGGATATTGGCAAAGTCCCCGACTATTGGCAAGCTATTCGCAGTGTGTTATTGGGACAGATCAAAAACGTTTCTATCCCTGGTCAACAGGTGCGTCCTGGGGTATATACGGGGTTGAATGTGGCAGTAAATTGGGATAAAGTCAATATCCAGGGCCCGGTTTATATTGGCGGGATGACTCGCATTGAAGACGGGGCGAGTATTATTGGCCCAACGATGATTGGCCCTAACTGCTGGGTTTGCAGCGATGCCTATGTAGACAATAGCGTGATTTTTGAATATTCTCGTTTGGGGCAAGGAGTACGTTTAGTTGATAAATTGGTATTTGGGCGCTATTGTGTTGATAAACTGGGAGCTTCTATTGATGTCCAAGCGGCGGCACTTGATTGGTTAATTACGGATACCCGTCAAGTTTTTAATAATCAATCTTCTGAACGACAAGCGATCGTCGATTTATTAGGTAATACTTAATCTAAGCGGTGTCGGTGTTCGGTTTTCCGGCTCCGTTACCCGCTACCCTTCTCAATATTAATACTCAACAAAAACTACTGATGTCTTCTTTGACTTGCAATCAATCTAAGTTTATTGTTGCCGAATCTGGTGCATCTTACTATCAGAATGATTCGGATAATTCTGCTTTTGGTTCAGAACAATTTATTGAAGTATTAGTTGATGTTCCTTATGGTTTTAATACGGAGGAACAAGAGGAAGAAAAACTATTTACTTATCGTGTTCCTCAAGATTTAATTGTCAAACCTGGAGATATTGTCAGCGTTCCTTTTGGAACTCAACAATTAGGAGGAATTGCAATTCGGTTGATGGATAAACTGCCTCCCGATTTACCTGAAAATAAAGTTAAAGCAGTTGAAGATATTATTTGTAATGGTTTCTTTCCCTCAACCTATTGGCAACTATTACAACAGGTTTCTAATTATTATCAAACCCCTTTAATTCAAGTTATTCGGACTGCTTTACCCCCGGGATTATTAGGAAAAAGTCAACGTCGGATTCGTTTAATTCCTGAAACACTCCCAAAGGATGCTCAATTATTTTTAAATCCGGCTGCTGCTGCTATTTTAAATATCTTGCAATCTTCAGCTACCGGAGATTTTACCTGGAAATATTTAAAACAAAATGTGATTAATTCTCAACGGGGATTAAAAGATTTATTACAAAGAAAGTGGATCGAAAGTTATTTAGAACCCCCTAGTCCTCCTCGTCCCAAATTAAAACAGGCGGTGACATTAGTTGATGATATTATCCCCTTAGATTTAACCTCTCGTCAACAGGAAGTTTTAATCCTGGTGATTAAAGTTCTCAAGCAGCAAGGAGGAGAACTTTGGTTTAATGATTTAATAAAAATTTGTAGTACCAGTTCTAGTTTATTAAAAAATTTAGCAGAAAAAGGCTGTATTGTGATCACCGAAAGAGAAATTTTAAGACAAGATCAAGGAATTTTTCAAACCCTGGATCAGCCTAAAATTTTAAATCAATATCAAACGGAATCTTTACAAGCAATTAACAGTTTATCCAGTTATGCTCAAGTATTATTACACGGGGTTACAGGTTCAGGAAAAACGGAAGTTTATTTACAAGCGATCACACCCATTCTAACTCAAGGAAAATCAGCCTTAGTCTTAGTTCCTGAAATTGGCTTAACTCCCCAATTAACTGACCGATTTCGCGCTCGTTTTGGCGAACAAGTCTTTGTTTATCATAGCGCTCTTTCCGATGGAGAACGTTATGATACTTGGCGGAATATGACTTTAGGTTTACCCCAAATTATTATCGGAACTCGTTCGGCTATTTTCGCACCTTTACCGAAATTAGGATTAATTATTTTAGATGAAGAACATGATAGCAGTTTCAAACAAGATCAACCCTCTCCCTGTTATCATGCCAGAAAAGTTGCTCAATGGCGGGCTGAATTAGAAAATTGTCCCTTAATTTTAGGATCAGCAACTCCATCCTTAGAAAGTTGGTTAGAAATTAAACACAAAACTCAACAAAATCGGTTTTATTTATCCCTTCCCGAACGCATTCAAGCGCGACCAATGCCGCCGATAAAAATTATTGATCTGCGTCAAGAATTGCGTCAAGGAAATCGATCTATTTTTAGTTATGATTTACAAACCGCCCTACATCAATTAAAAGCAACTCGTCAACAAGGGATATTATTTATTCATCGTCGGGGATATAGTACCTTTGTTTCCTGTCGCAGTTGTGGCTATGTGATGGAATGTCCCCATTGTGATGTTTCCTTAGCTTATCATCACGAACATCCCGACGCAGCCCAACTTTTAAGATGTCATTATTGCAATTATAGTCAACTCTATCCCCAACGTTGTCCAGATTGTGACTCTCCCTATTTTAAACATTTTGGCAGTGGAACACAACGGGTGACAGAAGAATTAAATCGCTTATTTCCTGAGTTAAAATGTATTCGTTTTGATAGTGATACTACCTCTCGAAAAAATGCTCATCGCACCCTATTAACTCAATTTGCGAATGGAGAAGCGGATCTATTAGTGGGAACCCAAATGTTAACTAAAGGATTAGATTTAGCCTCTGTTAGTTTAGTCGGAATTGTATCAGCAGATGGGTTATTACATTTATCAGATTATCGCGCTAGTGAACGGGCTTTTCAAACGTTAGTACAAGTAGCTGGACGGGCTGGACGAGGCAATGATCCTGGGCGAGTGATTCTACAAACCTATACCCCCGAACATCCGGTTATTCAAGCGGTACAACGTCATGATTATGAGTCTTTTGTTGCTACAGAATTACAACAGCGACAGGAGTTAAATTATCCGCCTTATGGTCGTTTAATATTATTACGTTTGAGTAGTTTTAATCAGCAAGATGTTGAACAAACCGCCCAAAGATTAGCAGAGTTTTTATTAGAAAATAATCCTAATTCCGATTTTGAATTATTAGGCCCAGCCCCGGCCCCCATTCTCAGAGTTGCTAATCGTTATCGTTGGCAAATTTTAATTAAAACCTCTCAAGATTCCTCGATGATTTTACCTAAATTTTCTGAGTTTAATTCGGGTTCTGTTTATATTACAATTGATATTGATCCCCTGAATTTGTAGTAGGATGGGCTACGCCCATCCTTTAATTCGATTGCATCCCTCAAAATTAAGTTTGCAAGAAATGGGTTTCTATTGAGTCCTAATTCAATTCAGTTCAAATTGATGTTGCAACCCGACCTTCAAACTGACCATGTAGGGTATAATGAGAAAACGCATTGCTAACAACTCCACTGTTGATGGCTTGCAGAACATCAGGATTCTGTGCTAAATAAAATCCTGTGTTGAACTGGGTGCTGGGGTTTCGTCCTTCCTCAGCACCTGACATCACAAAATGTTCAAAACCTGAATTAAATGCACCAGCTTGGACGGCATTTGCTACATCAGGATTTGTAGTTAAGTAGTAGGATTCATCAAAGAATTGATTCGGTGAACGTCCTTCTGTTTCTCCTGAATAAATATACTGTTGTAAACCCGAAGATAAGGTTCCTTGAGTGATGGCTAAATTAACATCAGGATTGCTTTGTCGATAATATTCCTCATCAAAAGTTTCCAGTAAATTCTCTTGATATTGAGGATTTTGTAAGACATCATCCCAATGAGTTCCAGTCAGATTATCAAAAGTTGTCGTTGAAGTAACACCTGTTACTGGAGTTGTTTGATAATAATGATCGGAACTGTTATTGTCCCCACTATTATTATAATAAGTAGAAGTCGTTGGGGTAACACCTGTTACTGGAAGCGTTTGATAATAATGATCGGAACTGTTATTGTCCCCACTATTATCATAATAAGTAGAAGTCGTTGGGGTAATACCTGTTACTGGAAGCGTTTGATAATAATGATCGGAACTGTTATTGTCCCCACTATTATCATTATAAATAGAAGTCGTTGGGGTAATACCTGTTACTGGAAGCGTTTGATAATAATGATCGGAACTGTTATTATCCAAACTATTATCATCTGAACTGTTATTGTCATCGTTAGATTCATACAAACTCATGATCTTTATCTCCTGTTGCGTTTAAATCAAAAATCTTTGGAAGTTGAAAATACAGCCCTGACGTAGAGACGTTTAATAAAACGTCCCTATATTTTAATTAAATTTGGGTTAAATATCAGCCCATTTCCGCAATAAATTTGCGTGACTTTTAGCAATCAAGTCAAATTCTATGGTTTTGCCATATTGTTGGAAAATACTTCTACGAGCGGTATCTAAATCAAACAATATTTCTCGTTGAGATGGGTCACGAACTAAACTTTGAATCCAAGTAATAGCCGCCCACCGAGTCCCTTCAGTCACCGTTTCCACACGATGCAAAGTCGAAGACGGATAAACAATCGCCGAACCTGCATCTAACTTAAAACTCTGTTCTCCTAGTGAAGTTTCAATCACTAATTCTCCCCCTTGATAGGTGTCAGGGTCAGTGAGAAATAGAGTTAATGAAACATCAGTTCGAGAGATAGATTCATCTCCCATAATCGCGTTATCGAAATGGGAACCATAATACATTCCCACATCATAGCGATTGAAAATAATCGGGCGGATTATTTTAGGACGCGCCGCTACTTGAAACAGTTCGTTACGCTTTAAAGCTTCGAGAACAAGACTTCTCAGGTCAGAAGTAATCTCGGTATCGGTTTTGATTTGTTGATTATTTTTAACTGATTTGACGTAGCGACCAGCAGTTGTTTTCCCATCTACAAACTCAGCTTGTTGCAGTAGCGTCAAAGTTGTTTCTAGTTCTTCAGGTGTGAGAACATCTGCAATACAAAAAATCATCGTATTTTAGCCTTCTCCACCTTCTCCACTTTCTCCGCCTTCTCCACTTTCTCCGCCTTCTCCACTTTCTCCGCCTTCATCTTTTTTATCCCCTTTCTTGTCGGTTGGAGTAGCTGCTTGCAACATCTCAGAGGAGGTGAAAGTATCCCCAGAAGTCGAAATTCCAGATGCAATTTCTTGAATAGAATTAGACTGAGATTGAAGTGCAGAAGCATTGGCAACGTCGGACAATCCAGCCGTTAGAATATAAGCACCCACTCCCATCCAAATCTTAGTACGAGTAGACAGACCGTTGTTTTTATTGCTATTCATGGGTTTCATCCTGAGTTCTTGATTGGAAACTAAACCCAGTTTGTCATGGAATAGTGACAAACTGGTGACAAGAGAAAAATCGGGTTTGGGTCGTTAGAGACAGATTAATATATCAGGTTTTTTGGGTGTTAGGATTGGATTCAGGTTTAGTTACTTGTTCTAAATTAGGTAAAATAATGGCAGGGGTTGTATTTTCTGAATCATTTTCCATGAGATGAATAATAGGTTCGGTTAATTGATTGGGGTTCATAAAGATAACTTTTGCATTCGCACTTTGACTTAACTGTTGATTAGCATCAACATATTGTTTTGTAATTAAAAATTTTAGGAACTCTGAACTATTGGTTTTGAGTCCCAAAGTGTCAGCTAATACTCGAATGGATTGAGCTTGTCCTTGAGCTTCTAAAATTTCTGCCTGTTTTCGACTTTCAGCAACCCGCTTGCGTTCCATCGCATCCTGTATAGATTTAGGAGGCGTAATATTCTGAATATCAACCCGAATAATCTTAATCCCCCAGGTTTTTGTTCCTTGTGCTAATGCTCCTAATAATTCCGTATTCAGTTGTTTGATTTTAGCTAATAAATCTTCCAGATTCATTAACCCAATTTCTGCCCGAAGTGTGGTTAAAACCAAATTAGAAATAGCTTCTTTTGTTTTATCGGTTTCAACGTTGTAATAAAAATTTTGTAAATCTTCAATTTTCCAAAAAACCGCCGCATTAATTCCGAGGGTGATTTGATCTTTAGTAATCACTTCTTGAGGATCAATATCTAATAACCGTTCACGGTTGGTATCATAATAAACAATTTTTTCCGCTACAGGAATAATAAATTGGAGTCCTGGTTTTAGAGTCCGTCTATATTTACCTAATCGTTCAACAATGGCTTGATCACTGGTACTAATGACTTTAACTGAGGAATTAAGAGTAAATCCAATGATTATGGGGAATAAAATACCCAGAATATACTGGAACATGATTTTAAAAAGTTAGAATTGATAATAGGGAACAGGGAACAGTCGGGAATTTAGCACCCTTTACAGTTTTTTACATATTAGCATTATTTTAAGCAAAGATATCTATAGCAATCCTAAATAGGTTGTAACATTTTATCGTAGGGGTTGGGTCTCCCAACCCTCTTGGCACCTGGGTTGGGAGACCCAACCCCTACAGGTTTT
>CAITND010000058.1 GCA_903893625.1 uncultured Oscillatoriales cyanobacterium | reverse complement strand
TAACCTTAGCATCCTAAACAGTATACATTTCAAGCCATCTAGCCCCCTAGCCCCCAAAATTGGGGGGAAAATAAATAATTAGGACTTTTTAGGGCGATCGCCTACTTTTGACACGCTATATATAGCCTGCTTGCGTAAGTCCTGGTTAAGTTAACACTGATGGGAGGGACACCACCCAGGTGAAAAGAGGGTTGGGAGACCCAACCCCTACAGGTTTTGAACACAAATTATTTAGATTTGCTATAGTCATAATAATAATGAATATGCGTAGGGGATTGGGTGTATGTTGCAACGAATTATTCGGTTTTTTAAACAATTACTGCAACGACTCCTGAACCGACAACCACCGCCACCGCCACCCTCAAACCCTGTGCGTCCTACCCGTAGCGATACCGAATATGAGGGATTATTTTTGCAATTGTTGGAGGTGGTGCATCAAGGTGCAAGTCGGGGTGAGGTGAAGGGATGGTTAATCGGAAATCAACTGAAACTGGGGGAGTTTGTCGTCTGGTTGGAAGGGTTTGGACAACGCATCGCAGACAACCCAACTCCCCAGGAAGAATTAGCAAGGCGGATGGTTTTATTAGGGAATTTGGAGATCGGCGAATTAGGAATTGTTGCAGGGAGAATTGGGAGAGAAATTTTAGAGGGAATTAGTCAAAAATCAGATAGTGAGTTAACGGTTAATTCTTTAGAACAATATTCTAACAACTTTTGGCTTGATCAAAGTCTTGAACAAGTTAGATTAGGAGACTTTAATAAAGCTCTTTCTTATTTTAAAAAAGCCATTAAATTGCAACCAGATGATACTACTACTACAGAAGTTATTTTGAGTCCTACTTTAGAAATTAAACTGGACTTTCATGAAGTCTGGTTCAACCAAGGCTTTGCTTTATATAATTTAGGAAGGTTTGAGGAAGCGATTGATTCTTATAAAAAGGCTTTAGAAATTAAACCGGATGATCACTACGCCTGGAACGACATAGGCGTTGCTTTAGCTCATTTAGGAAGGTTTGAGGAAGCGATTGATTCTTATAAAAAGGCTTTAGAAATTAAACCGGACTATCACATGACCTGGTTAAACCAAGGCCTTGCTTTATATAATTTAGGAAGGTTTGAGGAAGCGATTGATTCTTATAAAAAGGCTTTAGAAATTAAACCGGACTCTCACATGACCTGGTTAAACCAAGGCTTTGCTTTATATAATTTAGGAAGGTTAGAGGAAGCGATTGATTCTTATGACACGGCTTTAGAAATTAAACCGAAATTTCAAGCCTTGTTAAACCGAGGCATTGCTTTAGCTGATTTAGGAAGGTTTGAGGAAGCGATTAATTCTTATAAAAAGGCTTTAGAAATTAAACCGGACTCTCACGATGCCTTGAACAACCAAGGCTTTGCTTTAAATAATTTAGAAAGGTTTGAGGAAGCGATTGATTTTTATGACAAAGCTTTAGAAATTAAACCGGACTTTCGGATAGCCTTGTTAAACCGAGGCAATGCTTTAAAGGATTTAGAAAGGTTTGAGGAAGCGATTAATTCTTTTGACAAAGCTTTAGAAGTTAAACCGGACGATCACGAAGCCTTGTTAAACCGAGGCAATGCTTTAAAGGATTTAGGAAAGTTTGAGGAAGCGATTAATTCTTATAAAAAGGCTTTAGAAATTAAACCAGACTTTCGGATAGCCTTGTTAAACCGAGGCAATGCTTTAAAGGATTTAGGAAAGTTTGAGGAAGCGATTAATTCTTATAAAAAGGCTTTAGAAATTAAACCGGACGATCACGAAGCCTTGTTAAACCGAGGCAATGCTTTATATGATTTAGAAAGGTTTGAGGAAGCGATTAATTCTTTTGACAAGGCTTTAGAAATTAAACCGAACTTTCACGAAGCCTGGAACAACCGAGGCATTGCTTTATATAATTTAGGAAGGTTAGAGAAAGCAATTGATTCTTATGACAAGGCTTTAGAAATTAAACCGGACTTACACGAAGCCTGGAGGAACAGAGGCTTGGCTGCTAGAATATCTTCCCATCCTACCTTAACTTTTTCCAGTCAAATTGTTGATCAACATCCTGAACTAAATCAACGAGGTTATCAGGGAGAAATAACTTGTTATGAAATCGGATTAACTTATGTTAAAGACGATAAACAGCCGGAAGGTTGGGGACTGTTGCATTATGGAATGGGTCTGGCGCACTATCTTGAAGGTCGGAGACAAAAGGTAAGGAATTACTATAATAAAGCGATTAACAGTTATGATACTGCCCTAACGGTTTTGACAGTAAACAATTTTCTTGAAAGCTATTTAGAGGTTTTACGAGATTATATTAAAGTATTATGGGAGTTAGGAGATAGTGAAGAAGCGAAGGAATTACAACGGAAGGAATTACAACGACAAGCAACGGATGGGTTGGATCGGTTGATAAAAAAAACGCCTAGTAATTATAGAAAACAACAACTGTCCCTAAAGTTTTTTGGATTTAATCAATTAACCGTTGATTCGGCGGTGAAATCTGGGGATTTTATTAAAGGGTTGGAGTTAGCAGAAGAAGGGAAAAATACCTGTTTGCGTTGGATGTTGTTGGGGTGGAGTGATGATATTCCCAGATTTAGTTATGAGGAAATGCGACAATTTTTAACCGCAGCTTTTGGGGAGAAAACGGCTATTGTCTATTGGCATCTTAGCCCCATTGCTTTAACAACCTTTATTTTAAAACCGGATAACCCCGAATTAGAAGTGATTCAACAACCGAGTATTCAAACTTTAAATGATTTTGAAGATTGGTTAACAGATTGGAATAAAAGTTATCAAGAATATCGAGAGAAAACACCTGATAAAGACCGTTTATCCCGTGACTGGCGACAAAACATGATTCCTAACCTGAGAGGGTTAAAAGAAATTCTCAGAATTGATGAAATTATCGAAAAACTGGATAAAATTAATCATGTTATTTTAGTTCCCCATCGAGATTTACACTATTTACCCCTAGAATCTCTATTTTTCTTAGATTATTCTGCTACTCCTCCCTTCAGTTTAACCCGTTTACCGAGTTTAAAAATCGGTCAAAACTTACAATCAACTCCTCGAATTCCTGCAAATCAAACTTTACTCAATATTGAAAATCCCCCTAGTGTTATTCAAGCGGGAGAAGGAAATAAAAAACGGTTAATGCCTTTACCTGTGGCGGAGATTGAATCGGAATTTGTTAGTCTCAGGTTTGATCATCCCACTCGATTATCTGAAGAAGAAACGACCTTAGAAAAAGTTAGCCAAGGGTTAAAACAAAATTACCAAGTTCTGCACTTTGCGGGTCATGGTTATTATAACACAAACGATCCTAAATTATCTATGTTATTTTTAAAAGGGAGCGATCGCCTCACCCTAGAAGAAATTATTCAACCCGATTATTGTCTCAATTCCTATCAATTAGTTTGTTTAGCCGCCTGTGAAACGGCCGTTGCTGGGAAACAAACCATTTTGAGTGAATATGTGGGACTCACAAGCGGGTTTTTAATGCAGCAAGTTGACCATGTTCTAGGGACATTATGGGTCGTTGAGTCGGTCGCTTGTTCGTTATTTGTGATAGAATTTTATTATCGTTGGCAAGTTCTGAAGTTATCAAAAACCGATGCTTTTACCCAAACCCAAACCTGGTTAAAAACAGCGACCCATCAGGAGTTAAAAGACTGGTGTGAAGCGAGGGTGGCGGAGTTACCCACGGACAAACGTTTATTAGGAAAACGGTTTAAAATCAGTGTCGATGAACTTGCTATAATAGAACAAAATCCACCTTTACAGCATCCCTACTATTGGGCTGCATTTATTTTAAGCGGCTATGAAAGATTATGAAGTTGAAATATTAACGGCGTTTTTTGCCGTCTTAACTCAACAGTCTGAACCCTTACCTGCGGATTTCGTTGTTCAGTTAAATCAAATTAGTGAAACTTTAAATTTTAATCAATTAGATGAGTTAATTACTAATTCCAGTTTGGGAGAAAATTATCAAATTGCTTATAAACAGTTAGGGTCTAAATCGACTTTTCGCAGTTTAGGATTAGCTACAACTCCGGATCATCAACCTGAGCTTGAAAACACAACTTGTACAGAAGTTGATAATGTAGCGAGGCGTATGCTAACCATACTTGATCAAAAACAAGAAACACCTGAATCTTTAGGAAAAAAAATCTTAGGGGATATTAACCCAATTGAAGCCGCAAAAACCATATTCTTAACCTCCGGCTTTTAGTAGGGTGCGTAAGCAAAGTGCACGCACCAACCCACAGTTTATAATAAATAATCATATTAATTTAAAATAAATTGTTGGGTGTTTAATATTTTTATTGGGTGCGTGTTTTATTAGGGGTTTTGATGCGTGCGGTTTTTTTCAAGTACGATTGATGATAGGGATAAAATGAATTATGGTTGATAATGAACAGTTAATTTATCCAACAGTGGATTTATTCCTCTATGATTTAGGGGAAGGTTTAGGAGAATCAGACACAAAAATTGAGGAAAATAGAAGGGATTTTTTCACCCGAATTTATGGAGAGAAACTTGATACAGAAATTTTAAACCAAATCAAAACTGTTGAGGAAAAAGCAGGAGATTATTTACCATTACTGTCTCATCTCCCTGATTATATACAACCGTTAAAACACGGGGATGGTTATTATTCTCCGGTTAAATTAGGAGATACCTATGGGTTACTAATAGACTGTTCTGGAGAGATAGACCTTAACCCTGAAAATCAGCTTTCTCCTAAACCTTTAACAAGTTTATCAGAAAGCAAAACCCTGATTAAAAATCAACTTAATTCTGATAAAGGAACTATTGGACAAAGTTGGTTTGTTTGGGGTTTGTTAACCTCTCCCGAACAAAATTCTTTAGAAACAGCCAAAAATTGTTATCAACAAATTAACTTATTTCCTGATGATAATTGGGAACGAGATTTAAAACAAACAGGTGAATTTTTAGGGGCGCATTTTTATGAACTTTGGAAACCGCCATCCCATCAACATCAAACTTGTGATTCTGTACATTTAATTATTTGTTTATTTGATGTTAAAGACAATAATTCCTTGTCAGAGGTTCAAAAAAAAGTTAAAAAGATTTATCCTCAACTGATGCAATTATTTCGCTATCGAAATAAGGTGATTTGGTCATATTGGCAAAGTCGTCAATTAAAAATTGAACTCAAATCTATTATTCAAACAACGGCTGAGAATCTACCGGAACAAGTTAATCAACCTCAGTTGAATTTGAACCAGTTACAGAAAGAATTAGCGGATATATTGAATGTATTATTGAGTTATTCTAATCAATTAAGTAGTTTAGAGGAACAACAATCAACGATTAAAACTAATTTAAAGAATTATCAAAAACGGGTTAACACTATTGCTGAATTAGACTTTAATTTTAATTCAGAAGCAACGCGAAAATTTTTTACGGTTTTTAGTGATTATGTTGAAGAAAAGTATTTAGAACAAACTGAATCGGATTTAAGAAGTTTCAATAGTGAATTTAAGCTATTAGAAAATGCGATTAAAACCATAGAGGGAATTATTAGTATAGAACAAACAAAAAGCGATCGCAATCTCAATTTAACGATTGCTGTTGTTGGTACAGCGTTATCAGTCAGTGGCGTTACTGTAAGTGTTTTATCTACCCAACCCGAACCTCCTAAATCTCATAGCGATTTTTCCTTTATGGCTTCTCCGACTTTTTTTATTAGTAGTTTACCCGTATTAATTTCAGTGATAATTTTAGGATTATCTCGTTTTTTCCGATAATTAATGAAGATTTAGAAGAATTACATTTTTTGTTCTAACTTCATTAACGCTTGAATTCGAGCTTCTGTAGACGGGTGAGTCGAGAATAAATTTGCCATTGCTTTTCCCGAAAAACTATTCATAATTAATAAAGGTTCAAAGGCTGGATTTCCTTCAATGGGAATTTGTCTAGCTGTTAAATCTAACCGTTGCAAAGCTCTCGCTAAGGCTTTAGGATTTCCGGTTAATTTAGCCGCACCTGCATCGGCGGAAAATTCCCGTGTTCGAGAAATTGCTAATTGAATCACAGTTGCCGCCATCGGAGCCAGTATTATTGTTAATAATAATCCAATGGGATTTCCCCCCCGATTATTATTCCGTGACCCCCCAAAAAACATCCCATAACTAGCAAATTGTGCTAACCCAGAAATTGCTCCCGCAACGGTTGCAGCCACCGCTTGGGTGAGGGTATCCCGATTATAAACATGGCTTAATTCATGGGCAATAACGGCCTCTAATTCATCTTCGGGTAACAGACTAATAATGCCTTCGGTGACAGCAACGGCGGCGTGTTGAGGATCTCGACCTGTGGCGAAAGCATTAGCAGCCGCACTGGGAACAATATAAACGCCAGGGAGAGGTAAATTAGCGCGATCGCATAATTGTTGTACCATTGCATATAAACCGGGTGCTTGTTCCGGGGTCACGGGTTGAGCATTATAGGCTTTGAGGGCAATTTGATCGGAAAAATACCAGCTACCTAAATTAGTCACGGCGGCGAATAGAATACCCACAAACAAGCCATTAGTGCCTCCAATAACCCAATAGCTAATGCTGACTAAAAGAGCGCTTAATAATCCCAATAAAGCCACTGTTTTAAATTGATTCATACCCACTTTCCTAGATTAGCTATCGGCTGTAACCCTTTGTTTTCAGTGCTATTGCAGTCTGAAAGTTGCCAACAATAGGGGGGAATACAGCCCCAAATAATACGGGTTTACGGAATTCTTGAGAACGGAGTTGTTATACTGAACAAGAATAATTTTACCATAAACCCGGAAATCTATGAGAGAAATGTTAGCGGATGGCCTGGAGGTCTTTGATCGACACAGTGGTTGGATTATTTGGAATCTGTTTTTGGCGTTTATTCCGTTAGTCTTAAGTTTTTGGCTGTTTCGGAGGAGAAGTATTTCTCGAACTTGGTTTTGGTGGATTATTTATGTCATTTTTATTGCCTTTTTACCTAACGCGCCTTATTTACTCACGGATATTGTTCATTTAATTCGAGCAACTCGTGCGGGATATTCGATTTGGATTATTACTCTAATTTTTATTCCCCTTCATGTTTTTGCCATTCTTAGTGGGTTAGAAGCCTATGTTATCTCGTTAATTAATCAAAATCATTATCTCAGAAAGCAAGGGGTAAAACAATATATTTTTCTGTCGGAAATCCTGACTCACTTTTTGTGTGCTATTGGAGTATTCATGGGACGATTTCGGCGCTTTAATAGTTGGGATTTAGTGACTCAGCCGGATGTTGTTTTCGCTAAGACCTTAGATGATTTAACAACAAAAAAACCTTTATTAGTGATTTTTATTACGTTTATTGCGATTACAATATCCTATACTTTAATGAAGCAAGTCACTTTTGGATTAATGCTTCAGTTTCGACGACTTTATTTAGGCTTAGATGAATTAGACCCCGAAGAAATTCTCAAGCGCTAAATTTATATAACTACCTTGAATACTGATGCAGCAAACCTATAGGGTAAAGTCTTTTACTCCCTATTACCTATTACCTATTCCCTATTATATCACCGATCAAAACGACAAATATATTTAGGATTAATCGGACATTGAGTGGATGTGAGGGGATTATTTTGAATAAATAAGAAACGAAGTTTCGTTAAAGTTTTTAAATCGGTAATATCAACAATTTTATTATGGTTGAGATAGATTTCAACTAAACTCGTTAAGCTCTGAAGTGGGGAAATATCAGAAATCTGATTATAACTTAAATTGATTCGGACTAATTGAGTTAAAGATTGCAACGGACTAATATCCGTAATTTTATTAAAACTTAAATCCAATAGTTGTAAATTTGTTAAACTTTGTAAGGGGGTGAGATCGGAAATCTGGTTATTATTAAGCTTCAATGAGGTTAAATGGGTTAATCCCTGTAAGGGACTTAAATCTGAGAGGAGAAAGGTGCTTAAATCTAACGCTTCTTGTTGGGAAAGCATTTGATTCGCGCGATCGCAATTAGAAGTGCCTACCTGTTGTAACAAAACATCTATGGTTCTTGTGGCTTCGGGTGACAACTGTTGACGATTAGAACACCAATCTTGAAAGGTTTTAAAGGTTGGTGTATCCGGTTCTGATTGGGCTAAACTCGAAGTAGGTAAACCCACAACCATTAACAATAATAAAATCCCGCCTAGCCTCTGTTGAATTGTTTTTTTTCTCAATAATTTTTTCATGGTGTTCAATCCTCATAAATGGTTGAGATTAAGTTTTACGATTTGCGTTTTAATGCTGTTTATAGAACTTTTTAGGATTCCCTTGATCAGTGATCTTCTTAGCGTAGCATATCATTAAAGCCAGAGCATTTTTCAACAATTATTGATTTCCGTTGTTTTTAGGATCATAGACTTTCTTTTCAACCAATGTCTTAGAAAGCCGTAACTGACTCACAAGCAGCCGTTTTAACACCGGACTATTCTATAGGATCGGAAATGCTATTTTAGGAGTGATCAGGATTCAGTTCAGTACCCATTTAACCTGTCTCCTGACTTGATCATGATAGCTGCGCTGAGTAGAAGACTGGAGTAGAGGTCAAAGACCTGGATCAGAAAATATCAATTTTGATAATGATCGTTTAAGATAGAAACCGTATTGTAAAATATTGCGATAAAAATAACAATTGACAACGCGATCGCTAATTTTCCTAATTCCTAAACTTCTAAACCAATGAGTATTCGGGGTATTGACGTTTCTGATTACCAGCCTAACGTAGATTGGCAAGCCGTTGCCCGTTCTGGTATTGCCTTTGCTATGATCAAAGCAACCGAAGGAGACAGCTTTGTTTGTGAAGTTTTTCCCCGCTATTGGGAACAAACAAAAACCAATGGTTTAATTCGAGGTGCTTATCATTTCTTTAAACCCGCCAGTGATCCGATTAAACAAGCCTATCATTTCCTCAAAACCGTTAAACTTCAAGATGGCGATCTTCCTCCGGTCTTGGATATTGAAACGATGGGAGGATTAGATGCTACAGCGCTGTGTGATCGTGCGGCACAATGGATTGATATTATTGAAAAAGAAATCGGTTTTCGTCCGATTATTTACACCTATCCTGGGTTTTGGCAAAAACTCAATACGACCCGTTTTTCCGATTATCCCCTGTGGATTGCTCACTATACCACTGCGGAACAACCGATGACCCCTGGAGGATGGAAAACGTGGGTATTTTGGCAATTTACCGATCAAGGTCAAGTGGAAGGAATTAGCGGGGGTATAGATGTTAATTTATTTGAAAGTCTTCGCACAGGAGATAAGGGAACAAAAGTTGAAAAAATTCAAAACTTACTGAAAAATTGCGGTTATGATCCGGGAATTATTGATGGAGATTTTGGGACGGGTACAGAAACAGCTTTAATCAAATTTCAACAAACAAAACAGTTAGAAGCGGATGGAATTGCTGGGTTAAAAACCTGGACAGCATTAATGGGACGTTCAGATTCTTTTGTATTACCCGGAGGGAACATCGAACCCACCCCAGAACCCACACCTGAACCCACACTCGCACCTGTTCCTAGTATTGAACTGATTGATATTTGTAAAGTTTACAAAGGAAATCCGAATCAGGATCAAGTATTAGGATGGTTACAGCAACAAATTCCCAAAGCTGCATTATTAGAATTTTCCAAACTCTGGCGAAATCAAACGAAAGCACAAACCGTTTCTGTTAAGTTAATTGATGTTTGTAAATATTATCGAGGTGTATCCAATCAAGATCAAGCTTTGCGTTGGTTACAAGAGCAAATTGCACCGACAATTTTAAGTGAATTAGCCCAAAAATGGAATCAACAAACCCTACCGCCACCGAGTATTAAATTACAGGATGTCTGTAAATATTACAAAGGTTTACCGAATCAAACGGCGGCATTAGATTGGTTACAAAGTCAAATTCCAGCTGCTACCTTAGATGAATTTGGGAAGAAGTGGCGACAACCTGCACCGAAAAAATAGCAGTAGGAGGAGCGGGGGGAGCGGGGGAAGCGGGGGGAGCAGGGGGAGCGGGGGGAGCGGGGGGAGCAGGGGGAGCAGGGGGGCTGTTTCATGCGTCGGATCTAAAGTGCGATCGCTAATTTCTAAAAGCCTTACTCTGTAAAGAAAAGAAGGATGATTTCAACAGTTTTGATATTTTCTTTTGAAATCAAGCCTAAAACCTGCCCCAGATCAAAGGTTAAGCGATCGCAATTTTTGAAAATGAAACAGCCCTGGTGGGCTCTTTCCCGTCAACCGTCAACCGTCAACTGTTAACAACGCCTCTATTGAACTTTTCCCAAATAACTCCAGAAGGTGTTTTGCAACAACATGGCAACGGTCATGGGGCCAATACCGCCGGGAACTGGGGTAATATATTGGGCGATGGGTTGAACACTATTGAAATCGACATCCCCGACGAGGCGAGATTTGCCGTTTGTATCGGTAATTTTATTAATACCGACATCAATCACAATAGCGCCGGGTTTGACAAAATCCGCCGTTACCATTTGCGGACGTCCGACAGCCGCAACGACAATATCCGCATCACGGGTAACTTTCGCTAAATCTTTGGTTTTTGAATGGGCGATTGTTACGGTACAATCGGCTTCTAATAGCATCAAAGCCATCGGTTTTCCCACTAAAATACTGCGACCCAAAACAACGGCGTGTTTGCCTTTTAACTCAATGTTATACTCCTGAAACAGTCGCATGACTCCGGCGGGAGTACAGCTTCTTAACCCCTTTTCCCCTCTGGCTAACCGTCCTAAATTTTCCGGGTGCAGACCATCGGCATCTTTTTGGGGATCAATTTCATACAATAACCCAACAGAATCCAAATTAGCAGGAAGGGGTAACTGGACTAAAATTCCATCCACCTGTTCGTTTTGATTTAGTTCATGGATAATCTTGGTGAGTTCTTCTTGGCTGGTTTCTGTGGAGAAATGTTGACCAAAAGAAGTAATCCCGACCTTAGCACAGGCTTGTTCTTTATTGCGAACATACACCGCACTCGCCGGGTCATCCCCCACCATAATCACCGCCAAACCGGGGGGACGTCCTACTTTAGCTTGCCACGTCTGCACTTGTTCTTGAAGTTCAGCTTGAATCTTTTTCGCTGTAGATTTACCGTCTAATAGATTATCCATAATTTCTTTTCTCGTCATCAGAAAAATGGGTAGAAACCCCTAACTTCTAGTTAGGATTTATATTTCCCCTTTCAGGGAGGAGGGTATGGTGGCCCTCCTAACTCCTATTTCTAGGGTAAAGTTAGCTTCGCCAAGGTTTTAAGAGCTTGTTAGGTTAGCAGCACTTCCTTAACCCGATAAAGATGTTTAACCACTAACGACAGAGCCAGGGACTAGCTACGCATCCACAGGGTGTCATGACTCAAAAAACGTAGTCAATTAAGACTTAGGCTGGTCAACTATCACTGAAGGTGAGGCACGTTGGCGTAGCCTGCGCTCCGCGCATAGCCCCGTCGCTTCAGCGCGGGGTGCTGACTCACTCTATTGCAATCGTCTCTATTTTTAGCAGTTAAGCTAGGATTATGTAGCACTTCTACTTATAAATTTAATCTTTTTTTCGCAAAAGGTTATAGGCTTGAGAAGATAATTTTACGACCCATTCCAGGTTCCATGACCCTTTCATTTCCCCTGAAGTTCACCCCAACCTGGCACATTAGTATTGTATTACTATTTGTGACCGGATTAGTCGGTTGTGGGAGTATTACCCACTCTGAAACTTGGATTAATTTGAACACTGTTAAAATTGATCAGCTTCAACAAAGACAGAAAATCGGTGCTAAAGTTTATCTCAGAGGTAAAGTGGAAAGCCAAGCGCCCTTCTTAGGTGCAGCAGCCTATCAACTCCAAGATAATACAGGTTCAATTTGGGTGTTTACCACTCAACCTTTACCCCCCCTGCAACAAGACCTATTAATTCAGGGCAAAGTAGAATATAAAAGTATTTTAATTAAAGATATGAAAGGTAAAGATATTGGGGATGTTTACATCAAAGAAATTGAGCGTATAGATATTTTCAAATAAAGGTTTATTGATTTACCGTTAACAGTCAACCGTCAGCCGTCAGCCGTCAACAATCTTATTATGATTCAAGTTTCTTTGGCAATTCTTTATCGAGAGGGAAGGTTCTTATTTCAGTTGCGAGATAATATTCCTGGAATTGTTCATCCGGGGGTTTGGGGATTATTTGGAGGACATTTAGAACCGGAAGAAACCCCAGAATTGTGCTTAAAACGAGAATTAATTGAGGAAATTGGTTATCAAGTTTCTGACTTAATTCTGTTTAATCACTATGCTGATTCTCTGGTTAATCGTTCTGTTTTTTATGCGCCTTTAACCGTTGATTTGAGCGAATTAGTCTTAAATGAAGGCTGGGATATGGGGTTATTAACGCCAGAGGATATTCAAGCTGGAGAATGTTATTCTGAAAAAGCGGGAATGGTGAGATCTCTAGGAAATCTGCATCAAAGGATTTTATTAGAGTTCATTGCTCAGAAGTTAATTTAAAAAACCCTATATCGGGCTAAAACCCAACAAAAAAATCCCCCACCCGAAGGCAGGGAATTTTTTAATTACCTATCAAACGAGGATTCAGTTAACGTTACATCAACCGAACTTACCCGCAGTCGAGGCAATTAGGAAGGCCGCGTAGGTAATGATATAGCCAACGGTGAAGTGAGCTAAACCAACCACACGAGCTTGAACGATGGACAGAGCAACGGGTTTGTCTTTCCAACGAACCAGGTTCGCCAGAGGAGTCCGTTCATGCGCCCAGACAATCGTTTCGATTAACTCTTGCCAGTAACCCCGCCAAGAGATCAGGAACATAAATCCAGTAGCCCAAGCCAGGTGTCCTAACAGGAATATCCAAGACCAGATCGACAGGTTATTCGTTCCATAAGGGTTGTAGCCGTTAATTAACTGAGCCGAGTTTAGCCACAGATAATCACGGAACCAGCCCATCAGGTAGGTAGAGGATTCGTTGAACTGAGCAACGTTTCCTTGCCAGACGCCCAGATGCTTCCAGTGCCAGTAGAAGGTTGTCCAACCAATGGTATTCAGCATCCAGAACATCGAGAGGTAGAAAGAGTCCCAAGCAGAGATGTCGCAAGTACCGCCACGGCCAGGGCCATCACAAGGGAAGGCATAACCGAAGTCTTTCTTGTCGGGCATCAGCTTAGAGCCACGGGCATCCAACGCACCTTTGACCAAAATCAAGGTGGTGGTGTGCAGACCCAGAGCGATCGCATGGTGAACTAAGAAGTCCCCAGGGCCAATCGTCAGGAATAAGGAGTTGCTACCAGAGTTGATAGCTTCTAACCAACCGGGCAACCAAACGTTTCCGGCGTTAGGCCAAGCAGTGGTGGCGATGCTGTCAGCGTTGGATAGTAAAACATCCATACCGTACAGCACTTTACCCGAAGCAGCTTGAACGAATTGAGCAAAAACCGGTTCAATCAGAATTTGCTTTTCAGGAGTTCCAAAGGCAACCACAACATCGTTATGGACATATAAGCCCAGAGTGTGGAAACCCAGGAACAGAGACACCCAGCTTAAGTGAGAGATGAGGGCCTCTTTGTGCTGTAACATCCGATCCAAGACATTGCCTTTGTTCTGTTCGGCATCATAGTCGCGCACCAGGAAGATTGCCCCGTGAGCGAAAGCCCCGATCATCAGGAACCCAGCAATATATTGGTGGTGGGTATACAGCGCCGCCGTCGTGGTGTAATCCTTAGCGATGAAGGCGTAGGGGGGAAGCGCATACATATGTTGCGCCACCAGGGAGGTGATCACACCCAGCGCAGCCAGAGCAAATGCTAACTGGAAGTGCAGGGAGTTGTTCATGGTGTCGTACAACCCCTGATGAGGTAGGTTGAACGGCCCTTCATTTTTGAATCCGAACAGAGGATCTTTGGAATTGAGCATTTCTTTGATGCTATGACCAATTCCGAAGTTTGTCCGGTACATATGGCCCGCAATGATGAACAACACTGCGATCGCCAGATGGTGGTGAGCTATATCCGTCAACCAGAGAGACTCAGTTTGAGGATGGAAGCCACCTAGGAAAGTCAGGATTGCAGTTCCAGAACCTGTAGAGGTTCCGAAAATGTGACTGGCGGTATCTGGGCTTTGTGCATACACACCCCAGTTGCCCGTGAAGAAGGGAGCCAGACCTGCCGGGTGGGGCAGAGTGCTGAGGAAATTATCCCAACCAACGTGTTGTCCGCGAGATTCAGGAATGGCAACGTGAACCAAGTGACCTGTCCAAGCCAGGGAACTAACCCCGAACAGACCTGCCAAGTGGTGGTTCAAACGAGATTCCGCATTCTTGAACCAGGACAAACTGGGACGATACTTCGGTTGCAGGTGTAACCAACCTGCGAACAGGAAGATCCCAGCCAAAATCAACAGGAATATAGACCCTTGATACAGGTCAGCATTTGACCGCATCCCGATGGTGTACCACCAGTGATACACACCAGAATAAGCGATATCAACTGGGTTAGAAGCACCCGCTTGGGTGAAAGCTTCTACCGCAGATTTGCCAAATTGGGGATCCCAAATGGCGTGAGCAATGGGGCGAACATTTAAAGGATCTTTAACCCATTGTTCAAAATTACCTTGCCAAGCGACGTGGAACAGGTTGCCTGAAGTCCAGAGGAAAATGATAGCGAGGTGACCGAAGTGGGAAGCAAAAATCTTTTGGTAAAGATTTTCCTCTGTTATGCCATCATGGGTCTCGAAATCATGGGCTGTGGCAATCCCGTACCAAATCCGACGCGTTGTCGGGTCTTGGGCCAAGTCCTGGCTAAATTTTGGGAATTTAGTTGCCATAAGTCCTAACTAAATCGTGTTCTTTGTTATTCCGCTTCAGGGGGAGGGAGAAAGCAGATTCAGCCTTTCCCAGCCCCTGAGCAGAGAGTTTTCATCCTACTGAAATAATTCGGGCTAGGAAGAATGCCCAGGTTGTAGCAATTCCTCCTAAGAGGTAGTGAGCTACACCAACCGCACGACCGTGAGTAATACTCAGAGCGCGAGGTTGAATTGCAGGGGCTAGTTTCAGCTTATTATGCGCCCACACAATGGACTCAATTAATTCTTGCCAGTAGCCACGGCCACTGAACAGGAACATTAAGCTGAACGCCCAAACGAAGTGGGCACCCAAGAACAACAGACCGTAGGCAGAAAGGGCTGACCCGTAGGAAGTGAGTACCTGAGCAGCTTGCGCCCACAGGAAATCACGCAGCCATCCATTAATCGTAATGGCGCTTTGGGCAAAGTTGCCATTGGTGATGTGAGAAATAGTGCCGTCTGAACCAACTGTTCCCCAGACATCGGATTGCATCTTCCAGCTAAAGTGGAAAATTACGATGGAGAGAGAGTTGTACATCCAGAACAGACCCAGGAAAACGTGATCCCAGCCAGAGACTTGGCAAGTACCACCCCGACCTGGCCCGTCGCAAGGGAAGCGGAAACCCAATTCACTCTTGTCGGGAATCAGGCGAGAGCTACGAGCGTACAGGACGCCTTTTAGCAGAATTAAAACCGTGACGTGAATCGTGAAGGCGTGGATATGGTGAACCAAGAAGTCCGCCGTACCTAACGCGATCGGCATCATTGCCACTTTACCCCCGACGGCAACGACACCGCCGCCAAACACAGGGCTGACACTTGCCAAGGCATGGGGAGCAGTGCTACCCGGAGCCAGAGCATGAATGTTTTGCACCCATTGGGCAAACACGGGTTGGAGTTGAATCCCTGTATCAGAGAACATATCTTGGGGACGACCAAACGCACGCATGGTGTCGTTATGGACGTACAAGCCGAAGCTGTGGAAGCCCAAGAAGATACAGACCCAGTTCAGGTGGGAGATAATTGCATCGCGGTGACGAAGCACACGATCGAGCAAGTTGTTGACATTGTTAGCCGGAACGTAATCACGCACCATAAAAATGGAAGCGTGAGCGCCCGCACCCACAATCAGGAAGCCACCAATCCACACATGATGCGTGAACAGAGACAACTGCGTGGGGTAATCCGTCGCAATGTAAGGATAGGGAGGCATTGAGTACATGTGGTGAGCCACAATGATGCTCAAAGAACCCATCAGTGCGAGGTTAATCGCCAACTGAGCGTGCCAAGAGGTAGTCAGGATTTCATAGAGTCCTTTATGGCCTTCTCCAGTGACGGGGCCTTTATGGGCTTCTAACATTTCCTTCATACTGTGACCAATGCCCCAGTTTGTCCGGTACATATGGCCAGCAATGATGAACAGGACTGCCAGTGCCAGGTGATGGTGTGCGGTATCGGATAACCACAGACCGCCTGTTTGGGGGTTTAATCCACCTTTGAAGGTTAAGAAGTCAGAATAGACTCCCCAATTCAAGGTAAAGAATGGTGTTAAACCTTGTTTAAAACTGGGATACAGTTCTGCTATCAGGTTGGGGTTGAGGATGAATTCATGGGGTAAAGGAATATCCTTCGCCGCCACTCCCGCATCCAGCAACTTGTTCACGGGTAAGGACACATGAATTTGGTGACCTGCCCATGCCAAGGAACCCAGACCTAACAATCCAGCTAAGTGGTGGTTCATCGCTGACTCCACATTCTGGAACCATTCCAGTTTGGGAGCGCGTTTGTGGTAGTGGAACCAACCTGCAAACAGCATTAAACCTGCCATTACCAGCGCACCAATGGCGGTGCAGTAAAGCTGGTAGGTGTTGGTAAAACCGGAAGACCGCCACATTTGGAATAATCCAGAGGTAATCTGAATCCCGTGGAAGCCACCGCCTACATCACCATTTAAAATTTCTTGGCCGAAAATTGGCCATACAACTTGAGCGCTGGGCTTAATCCCCGTAGGGTTAGCCAGCCAAGCTTCGTAGTTTGAAAACTTAGCGCCGTGGAAGTATGCGCCACTTAACCAGATAAAAATCACGGCTAAATGGCCAAAGTGGGCGCTAAAGATTTTCCGCGAAATATCTTCTAAATCGCTGGTATGACTATCGAAGTCGTGAGCGTCGGCGTGGAGGTTCCAAATCCAAGTGGTTGTACTTGGCCCTTTGGCTAAGTCACGGCGGAAATGTCCAGGTTTAGACCACTTTTCAAAAGAGGTAGGAACCGGATCTTTACCAGCCGTAACTTTTTCTTTTGCCTCACGCTCTGGAGGACTGATTGTCATTTAGACTCTCCTCGACCTGTGACAAAAAATAAGTAACGTTGCAGATTTTGACAGAAGTTATACCCCTTTTTCAAAATCCTTCACAAAAGTTAGCGTTTCGTTAAATTGTTTCATAGATAAATTTCTATGAGACTAATTATTCAGGTTTACACCTGCACTAAAACCAACCTTTGTTCGGGGGCAACAAGACACCCTTGTATTGGCCATAAGGCTTTTTAAATTTTATTTCGACAGCAACCGCCCGACTCAAAGCCTTGTATAGCAAGGACTTCCTTGTGGGATAGCTGTTGTCTCTAAATGATATATCATCTTTCTGAATCTGGGGGGAATGACTTGGTAACAATAATTAAAATTCACTCAGATTCTCTCGTTATCGTCTGGTTAGACTTCACAAAGCTTTAAAAAAGTCAAACCTTTTTCGACAAATGTTACAAATCTTAAAATTTAGCCGAAGGGTAAATTTTAGGGTAGGGTAGCAGAGGATAGTGAACAGCAACCTGTGATTCCTTCTGTGATCAAAGTTACGAAATATTGCAGACGTTTTAGCAGTATAGAAACGTCATCTTTCAGAATTCCTCCAGGAACCGCAAATCGCAATTATCCCCTAGAACCGACGGATCAAGGTTGACTGCCATTGGCCGATCATTCTCAATGGAAGAGTTATGGACAAGACTGGATTAGGGTTTCTTAACAGGATTAATCTATTGAACTTCATGCTTCAGGGGTGGACAAAAATCAAAACCCCACTCACTAGGGTATTAGCTGCATTAATAATAGTGACAATGGTTGGATGTGGTCATTCCGCCTCGGATGTTCCGCCCCACAGCCCTCCCCCCCTGACAATCCCCAAGTCCGCCCAACCCATAGCGGAAGTTTCTCCCCCCAACCTCATCCAGAAACTCCATCAATCCCTTGATACTTACCAACCTCAAGTCAGTATCCTCAACCCCAAACCCGATGCAATCATCGAAGACGATACCGTTAATCTGCAACTTCAAGTTCAGGGTTTACCCCTATTCCTAGATCCAAAATCCGGTTTAGGGCCACATTTACAAGTGATCCTCGATAACCAACCCAATATCAATATTTACGATATCTCCACGCCCATCACCTTCTCGAATTTAGACCCCGGAACCCATACCCTCCGAGTTTTTGCCACCTATCCTTGGGACGAAAGCTATAAAAATGAAGGGTCTTTTGCTCAAACCACCTTTCATATCTTTACAAAAACCGATCCCGATCACCCTAATCCCGATCTCCCCCTCCTCACCTATAATCGCCCTCAAGGAGTATATGGTGCAGAACCGATTTTACTCGACTTCTACCTCAGCAATGCTCCTCTGCATCTTGTCGCCCAAGAAAATCCAACGGATGAAATCGTCGATTGGCAAATTCGCGTTACCGTTAACGGCGAAAGCTTTACCACTAATCAATGGCAACCGTTATATTTAAAAGGATTTAATCCGGGTAAAAACTGGGTCAAAATTGAATATCTCGATGAACAAGGGAATCCCGTTGACAATGTTTTTAATAAAACAGCCCGTGTTATCACTTATGATCCCCATCTCAAAAATCCCCTCTCCCAACTAATTCAAGGAAAATTATCCTGGACGGAAGTTAAAGGAATTGTTAATCCCAATTCTGCCCTTCAAGATGAAATTCAAACCTCTGAACCCGAAGTTATTCCTGTTGTAGAACCCACACCCGAACCCGAAGAAATTTCTACTCCAGTTGAAGAAAAAACTTCTGAAACAGAAAATTCTATCCCAGAACCCGAACAAATTTCTATTCCGGTTGAAGAAGCAACTTCTGAAACAGAAAATTCTATCCCAGAACCCGAACAAATTCCATCGGAAATTATCGAACCCGAACAACCTCCTGTAGAACCGATCGCATCGGAAACCCAAACAGAAGAAACCACACCAAAATCCTCAGATATTCAGGCGGATATTCCCTCTCAACCCTTAGTTACTCCTGAACCCCAACCTAAAAAATTTGGTGGATTTTTAAATCGTTTCCGTCTTCCCTTCTTGAATCAGATTCCGGTAACATCCAATCCGCCAATAACTTCACCGAAAATTGTAGAGCAAGTTCCGATTCCAGAACCTACCACCGAACCCCAACCAACAGAAACCCCGAACACCATTCCCGAACTTTCCTTAGACGAACCCAAGACAATTGAAGATTCAGTCTCCACCTTAGATTCTGAAATAAAAGTTTCCCGATCAGAATCAATCGTTGAATCCGAAATCATTCAAGAAGAAACCCAAACCGTTAACCCGGATTAAAGGATTATTCGGATTTCACAGATTAGGTTAACTGTTTTTTAGCTATTAATGGAATCGGTGAAATCCAGTCCTTTTAATTCGGGTTGTTTTTACTATCAATTACTAATTATGATAACATCTCATCCCCAATCTTCCTTGCCTATTCCTGAATCTAAATTCTATTCTTGGCAAGGATATCAATGTTATTATGAATATTATCCTGCCGTTAATCCCATTAATAACAATGAAACTTCTTTATTATTAATTCATCCGATTGGAGTAGGATTGTCGGGGAATTTTTGGGATCGATTTTGTCAAAAATGGCGACAACAGGGCTTAAATCACGCTATTTATAACCCTGATTTAATCGGTTGTGGAAAGTCTCCAATGCCTAGATTTGCCTATTATTCCCAAGATTGGGCGGAACAATTAAATAATTTTTTACATAATATTATTCAAAAACCTGTTATTATCTTAGTACAAGGAGCCTTATTACCCGTTGCGATCGCCCTTATCCAATTACAAAATAATTCTAACTCTAACTTAATTCAGGGATTAATATTATCCGGCCCTCCAGCATGGCGAGTGATGACCGAACCTCGTTCAGAACAACAACAAAAACTCACCTGGAATCTATTTTTTGATTCCCCTATCGGGAATTTATTTTGGTTGTATGCTCGTCGTCGTCAGTTTATTGAATCCTTTTCCATTCGTCAACTGTTTGCTAAAGCAGTTGACGTCGATCAAAATTGGTTAGACTTATTAGAACAAGGGGCAAAAAATGATAACAGTCGTTATGCCGTTTATTCCTTTTTAGCCGGATTTTGGCGACAAAATTATGCCCCGATAATGGCAGAAATTTCTATTCCTACCTTAGCCGTTTTTGGTACAACCGCATCCAGTATTAGTCGTAGTGGTTTTTCGGAAACCCCAGAACAACGTTGTCAACTTTATGAAACAGGTTGGAAAAATTGCCAATCTGCTATCATTCCAGGGCGTAATGTTTTACCCTACGAATCTTCATCAGAATTTGTTCAAGTTGTCGCCAAATACCTGAAACCTGAAACCTGAAACCTGAAACCTATCCTAGAGCTTTTGTATAGGAAGCGATCGCCAGATTGTTTTCTAATAAAAGAGGGATTAATCACGGCGACCCTTGAATAATGCAGATGAGTTTCCTGTTCGAGATGGGTTTGTACTCACTAACTCATCAGGAGTTGTGGGGTTGAGATGACTTTGCGGTTGGTCAACGGGTGCGGTGGGGGTGGGTTCCGTTCCCCCAGACCCATTAGTGTCCGAAGCCTTTGGAGGTTGAACGGAGGGGTCAGAAGTGGGTTTAGGATTGGTTTCCGGTAAGCTTCTGTCCGCATTGGGTGCAGCTTGAGGAGCCGCAGGAGGAACCGTGACATTAACATTGGGTGCAGCTTGAGGAGCCACAGGGGGAACCGTGACATTAACATTGGGGGTTGTCACGGGAACAGGAACCACTTGAGTGCGATTTCTCTCAATAATCACTGTATTTCGCTGTGGTTCCTGGGTTCTCTGTTCATTTTTGGGAGTATTGGATTCGGTTTGTTCTGGCCCCACTGTTGGAGCTTGGAGGTTATTGGGTTTAAATAAAGTCGGCCAAACTAGAAAACCAATTCCTAATGCTAATAACACAGCAATTCCTATGCCAATTAAGGCACTCGAAGCGGCTTCATGGTTAGCTTTAGTTCTTTCATTTTGACGAATATATTCATCCCGTGCTGGGTCAGGAGTGTACTCTTTTTGAGTATTAGTCTCCCGATTAGAATAGGGCTGATTTCGAGGTTGATTATTATTCATACATTTTTCTCAAGGTTGATCTTAATTGAAAATAAATGGATTTAGAAAAGTTTATTAGCGATAACTTCCCGATCCTTTTAAATTTATCTAAAACCCTTTCCTCAATTAATCTGTCTGGAGGAACAATATTTTGTCCATATAAAACTCAAATTAAAATGTAACATGATCATTTTTACACAATCCTATCCAGCAAATGAAAATCAATTCGTTAAAGTTCACCTCGCTTTAACCGCAGAACAACGAACGAAAACTCGCCAGTATATTGAAACAGTAGAGGGTGAAACCTATTATATTCGTCTACCTAGAGGAATAGTTTTAAATGCGGGAGATTTATTAACCTCTGATACTCAAGATTTTTGGGCGAAAGTTATCGCTAAACCGGAACCCATTATCACCGTTTTTGCTAAACATTCCTTAGATTTATTAAAAGCCGCTTATCATTTAGGAAATCGTCACGTTCCTTTAGAAATTACCTCAGACTATTTACGGTTTTCACCTGATCCCGTATTATGTTCAATGTTGGTGCAAATGGGATTAACAATTCACGAAGAAATTACCCCTTTTTATCCTGAACGGGGTGCCTATGGACATCATGATTAAAAATGATAGCAGGGAACAGGGAACAGGGAATTACGAATTACGAATTATGAATTGGGAATTGGGAATTGGGAATTGGGAACAGAGATAAAAACACAGATACCAGTTTAGGTTTGCTGTATTAGTCTTTTTCAAATACCGTTAGCCACAATTGCAATAACCCTTAATTATTGATAATGGTTTTAAATTTATTACAACTTTCAAGTCCTGTTTTACCTTTGGGTGCTTATAGTTATTCCGAAGGGTTAGAAACTTTAGTTGAAACTCAAATTATTACGGATAGCCAGACTTTATTACAGTGGTTAATTCAGGACTTAAAATTTGGGGCGATTCGTTTAGAATCAGCCGTTATGGTTCGAGCTTATCGGTGCATCATTCATCAAGAATATAACCAATTTATCTATTGGAATCAATGGTCAACGGCGGCAAAAGAAACGGCTGAACTGCGACAACAAAGTTGGCAAATGGGGAATACATTAATACAGCTTTTAGTGAAGTTGGAAGCCGTTAAAACAACAGAAACTCTGAATTTAGAGTTACCTCCTTTGAAAAATTGGGTTGAACAAGTGGGAAAACCTTGTAATTATGCGATCGCTTTTGGACTGGGTGCAGCCTATTGGGATCTGGATCTAAAAAATGCCTTACTGGGATATCTCTACAGTTGGGCGACTAACTTAATTAATGCTGGGGTCAAACTGATTCCTTTGGGTCAAACAATGGGTCAAACCTTACTGTTACAATTACATTCAGAAATCGAAGCTACAGCCACAACTATTTTACAATTAAAAGATGAGGATTTAGTCAGTTGTAATTGGGGGTTGGCTTTAGCAAGTATGGCACATGAAACCCAATATACTCGATTATTTAGAAGTTAGAATCATTAATATTGTGATATAATTAAGTTAGTCATTTTTGCCTTAATTTTATGTCTGGTTTACGAGTTGGAATTGCTGGCCCTGTAGGTTCAGGGAAAACCGCCTTAGTTGATGTTTTATGTAAGGAAATGCGAACTTCCTATCAATTGGCGGTGGTGACAAATGATATTTATACTCAAGAAGATGCTCAATTTTTAGTCCGTTCCCAAGCTTTAGAAAGCGATCGCATTTTAGGAGTAGAAACCGGAGGTTGTCCCCATACAGCTATTCGAGAAGATGCTTCATTAAATTTAGCTGCTATTGAACAATTAGAAACCCAATTTCAAAATTTGGATCTGTTATTTGTTGAAAGTGGTGGCGATAATTTAGCCGCAACTTTTAGCCCGGAATTAGTGGATATTACCATTTATGTGATTGATGTCGCCGCCGGAGATAAAATTCCTCGCAAAGGGGGGCCAGGAATTACCAAATCAGATTTATTAGTAATTAATAAAATTGACTTAGCTCCCTTCGTGGGTGCAGACTTAGGGGTCATGGAAAGAGATGCTAAAAAAATGCGAGGAAATAAACCCTTTGTATTTACCAATTTAAAAACAAAACAAGGAGTAGATGCTATAATTAAATTTATTCAATCCCATTTAATTCAGTAGTAAGCCCTTCAGGGCTTTCTCATCTAACGGTCAACACCAAAACCTAACACTGATAACCAATTAAATTAAGGCAATAGGCAATAAGGAAATATAGCAGTCCTAAATAGGTTGTAATATTTGATCGTAGGGGTGATGTCCCTCCAAACCCAGGCGCAAAGAGGGTTTGGAAACCAAACCCCTACAGAACTTTTTCACAAATCATTTAGGATTGCTATAGATCAAGGTTGTAGTTAGTGTTAACCTTTTGTAAGAAAGCCCTTCAGGGCTTACTACTTTTTAGATTAATATTATGATTAATTTTGGATCTCATGATTTAGAACAAAAACCCTCTAACTGGCAAGGAATATTAGAGTTAGACTATCAAAAAATTGGTAATTCTACTCAATTAGTTAAAGCTTATAGTCAAGCTCCTTTAAAAATTCAGCGTTCCTTTTATCCAGAAGGAAAAGAGATTTGTCATAGTATTATATTACATACCGCCGGAGGAATGGTAGGAGGCGATCGCTTATCTCAAACGATTAATTTACAACCGGAAACTCAAGTTTTATTAACTACACCAGCAGCTAGTAAAATTTATCGAAGTACAGGAGAAATCGCCCAACAAAATATTAAAATTGACCTTCAGGAACACGCCTATTTAGAGTTTATTCCCCGTGAAACGATTGTTTTTAAGGGCGCAATATTTAGCCAAAATATACAAGTTAATTTAGCTGAATCTGCTTGTTATTTGGGATGGGAAATTACCCGATTTGGACGAACAGCCAGGGGAGAAACCTTCAACCAAGGACAGTGGAAATCCTGTACAGAAATCTGGCAAAAGGGCTGCCCACTTTGGATTGATCGACAAGGATTTATCGCCACTGAAGACCTATTAAATAGTCCGCATGGTTTAGGAGGACAAGCTGTGATCGCAACCTTAACTTGGGTCGGACAACCTGTTTCTGAAGATATTGTTAAAAATACACGACAACTGTGGGAACAACGAGAAACTTCTAGTCAAGCTGGAGTAACTCAATTAATATCAGGATTACTCTGTCGCTATCGCGGAAATTCTACCCAAGAGGTGATAGACTGGTTTACAGATGTTTGGCGGTTACTCCGTCAAAATTATACCGGACAATTGATAGTCAAACCCCGTGTTTGGCAAACTTAATGAATTAAAGTTCCGCAAGGATTATCTATGCAATTATCTCCCCAAGAAAAAGATAAACTTTTAATTTTTACGGCTGCTTTATTAGCCGAAAGACGCAAAGAAAAAGGATTAAAACTGAATTATCCTGAAGCCATTGCCTATATTACTGCTGCTATTTTAGAAGGGGCTAGGGAAGGAAGAACTGTTGCTGAATTAATGAGTTATGGTAAAACAATTTTGAAGCGGGAAGAGGTTATGGAAGGCATTCCTGAAATGATTCATGAAGTCCAGGTCGAAGCGACATTTCCCGATGGTACAAAATTAGTCACAGTTCATGATCCCATTGTTTAAATATTGACAGTTGATGGGCGGGTTTATCAAGATCTTGTGAATCAAAAAAGATAGTTGATGGGCGGGTTTATCAAGATCTTGTGAATCAAAAAAGATAGTTGATGGGCGGGTTTATCAAGATCTTGTGAATCAGGAAAGATAGTATAGAACCCGCCCCTACAACTAATTATTGATTGCAGGGATGGCTGCCGTTTTCACCTCTAAATTGAGGGGTTGACCTTGGCGTTGAATTTGCATTTTTAATGAACTTCCTACCGTTATATTTTCAACCGCTTGTTGCACTTCATCGGCTTTGGTTACGGGTTTATTTTCTACTTGAACAATCACATCTCCGGCGCGTAATCCTGATTGATGGGCGGGAGAATTAGGCATGACTCGAACAATTAATATCCCTTGATCTTCATTCACACTAATCGGACTATTGGGATCTTGATTTAAACTTTCTTTCACTTCAGGAGAAAGTGTTACCATCTGAATCCCTAAATAGGGGTGTTCGACTTTTCCAGTAGTAGAAAGTTGCTCCGCAATATGTTGAACTTGGTTAATCGGAATGGCAAATCCTAACCCTTGGGCACCTTGAATAATTGCCGTATTCATCCCAATTACTTCACCCTTTTGATTGAGTAACGGCCCTCCAGAATTACCCGGATTAATAGCAGCATCGGTTTGAATAAAACTAACTCGTTTATCAGGAATTCCCACCTCGCTACCCGAACGACCTGTGGCGCTAATAATTCCCTCGGTCACAGTATTATCTAATCCTAAAGGATTACCAATGGCGATCGCTAATTCCCCCGGTTGTAATGCGTCTGAATTCCCTAAAGAAACAGTTGGTAAATTATCCGCTTCAATTTGAACCACCGCAACATCAGTTACGGGATCAGTTCCGATGACTTTTCCTTCAAATTGACGACCATCTTTGAGAACAACTGACACCTTTGTTGCCCCATCAACAACGTGAGCATTAGTAATAATTCGACCATTAGAATTAACAATAAATCCTGACCCTGAACCTTTGACGATTTGCTGTTGAGGAGAATTCGGCATTTGGGAACCAAAAAACCGTTCAAAAAAGGGATCATTAAACCCTTCGGGAGCCTGACTTTCAACGGTTTTTGTCGCATTAATCCGCACAACGGCTGGCCCAACTTGCTCCACGACTGAAGTAATCAGGTCAGGGTCGGCAATTGTCCCAGAAGTTGAACCCACAGAGGATGGGATCGAGGTCGGGGGTAAGGTCGGGGACACCGTTGGGGTTGTGGGTTGAGGGCGTTGTTGCAGGATCGGGACAAGGGACATTCCCACCACTCCTAAACCTACGCCTAATGCCACTAATGTTAAAGATTGTGTCCGAGGAGGTTGGGGAGTGGGGTGGGATGTGTCCGTCCACTCTAAACGACGGGACTCTAAAGAATTAGCAGAATCAAAATCGGATTTCATATTTAATACCTCTATCTATAAGGGTTTCAGGGATTGGACTGTTTCTGTTTGCCCTGATATTCCTTAAGTTAGAGGATGAATATGACATCCTTGTGGCAAAGATATGACATTCTTATGAAAATTTTAGAGCTTGAGTATTTTAGAAGGGAAAAAAATCCGTGAAATTACGGACTTTTAATTTAAAATCCTAACTCAGTGCTCCGGTTAGCCCATTAACAGGTGGCTCTATTGGGGTTAATCCTTTATATTCTCAGAAATATCAATCTGTCAATAAATTGCTTAGAATTCTGATAAAATAAACAAAACGATCACTGATCATTTGTTTTTATTTTTTTAATCCCTCGAATTTCAGATATCAACCTGTTCATAATTCAATCTAACCTGTTCCCCGCCATTTATAATGATTTATTTTCCAAATGCGGAATCCTCCTTGGGAAGCATTTTATTAGTTGATGACAAACCCGATAATTTAAGACTATTATCCACGATGTTAATGGAGCATCAATATGAAGTCAGGCGGGTGACGAAAGGAGTCATGGCATTAAAAACAGCAAAAGCAGCCCCACCGGATTTGATTGTTCTGGATATTAAGTTACCCGATATTGATGGGTATGAAGTCTGTCAATCCCTCAAATCCGATCCTTTAACGGCGGAAATTCCGATTATTTTTATTAGTGCTTTAGATCATGTTTTAGATAAGATCAAAGCCTTTAGTGTTGGGGGAGTCGATTATATTACCAAGCCGTTTCAGGTTGAAGAAGTCTTAGTGCGAGTCAAAAATCACCTCACCCTGCGAACCCAACATAAACAATTATTAGAACAAAATGAACGGTTACAACAAGAAATTAAAGCCCGAAAAAAGATTGAAGCCGCCCTGCAAGAATCCCAATTAGAACTCCAGAAACTTAACCAAGAATTGCAACGGTTAGCTCATTTGGATGGACTGACTCAAACCGCAAACCGACGGCAATTTGATCACTATTTACAACAGGAATGGGATCGGCTAATTGCTGAACAAAAACCCCTATCTTTAATCATGTGTGATGTGGATTATTTCAAATCCTATAATGACACTTATGGTCATCAAGCGGGAGATGATTGTTTACGCGCAATTGCCCAAGCAATTAGTCAAGCAATTACCCGTTCAACGGATTTAGTGGCTCGTTATGGGGGTGAAGAATTTGGGATTATTTTACCTCAAACTGAGTTAGGAGAAGCCGAAGCGATCGCCCATAAAATTCAACAAAAAGTCCAATGTCTAAAACTGATTCACGCCCATTCTCAAGTCAGTGATTATATTACCTTAAGTTTGGGAATTACCTGTCTGATTCCTCAAATAAATTCTAGTCCCTGCTTATTAATTGAATGGGCAGACCGCGCCCTCTATCAAGCCAAGAAACAAGGTCGCAATTGTATTGTTACTTTACTACAGGAAAGCTATGTCTGAAAATCCATTAATTCCGATGAATTCAACTCCGAATGAACAGTTAACTCAGGAAATCGAAAGCTTACGACAACGGGTTATACAACTCGAACAAATTAAGAGTACAGAACCCTATCAAGTGGCACAACAAAAAGCCTTATTTGCTGTGATTAGTAAAATTCGAGAATCTTTAGATTTAGATAGTATTTTTAAGTCTACAGCCATTGAAGTTCGTCAACTGTTAAATGCGGATCGAGTGGGGATGTATCGCTTTGATCCAGATGCCGAATATCAATGGGGGGAATTTGTATCGGAGGATGTTTTACCCAATTTTCGTCCGGCGTTATCCGCCAAAATACAAGATCATTGTTTTGGCGAACATTATATTAACTATTATCTTCATGGCAAAATTTGGTCATCCGATGATATTTATACCTTAACATTACCCCGTTGTTATGTGCAGATGTTATCCCAATTTCAAATCAGAGCGAATCTAGTTTCCCCCTTACTGAAAGGGGAAGAATTATGGGGATTATTATGTATTCATCAATGTTCTGGCCCTCGTGAATGGAAAGAATCGGAAATGGAATTTGTGCGACAAATCGCCACCCATTTAGGGGTGGCTTTGCAACACGCCGAATTTGTCAATCAGTTGCAAATGCAGTCTGAATGTTTAAGCCAAGCGGTTAATCAAGCGGTTGAACGGGAAAAAGCCGTTGCTGCTATTATTAATAAAATTCGTCAATCCCTACAACTGAATACTATTTTTACCACAACAACCCAAGAAGTTTGTCAACTTTTAAAGGCAGATCGGGTTGTTATTTATCGATTTAATTCTGATTGGAGTGGGGAATTTTTAGTTGAATCGAAAACAGACGGATGGAAATCTTTAATCGAAGGACAAAAACACGATCCCCAATTTGGAGCCAATATTAGTGAATGTTGTCTTAAATATCTAGCTAATCCTTCGGTCAGCGATAGTTATTTACAAGAAACCCAAGGAGGAGACTTTACAAGGGGGGAAGTTTTTCGAGTTTGCAATGATATTTATAAAGCCAATTTTTCCGCCTGTTATATTCAAGCTTTAGAACGATATGAAGCCCAAGCTTATGCGATTATTGCGATTTATCAAGGGAAAAAATTATGGGGGTTATTAGCGGTCTATCAAAATCAAGAACCGCGACAGTGGGAAAAATCAGAAATTAATTTTTTAATTCAAATTGGCGGACAACTGGGAGTTGCCATTCAACAAGCGGAATTACTCGCCCAAACCGAACAGCAAAAACGAGATTTAGAAATTATATTAGACGCAGAACTGCGACGTCAAGCGGAAAGTTTAGTTGAAGAAGCAGAACGAGAACGGGCTTTAGCCCAAGTGATTGATAAAATTCGCCGGACTTTAGATATTAATACAATTTTTCAAACGGCAACATCTGAACTGCGTCAACTGTTAAATGCAGATCGAGTAGCCGTGTTTAAATTTGATCTCTATTCCGATTGGAATCTAGGAGAATTTGTCTCTGAAAATGTTTTATCTCCCTTCTGTTCCGTATTAGAAACGAAGATAGAAGATCAATGTTTTGGGGAAAGATTTGCTCCAAATTATTTGATGGATCATATTGTAAGTTTACAAGATATTCATCGGGCAGGATTAACAGATTGTTATGTGCAACTTTTAGATAAATTTCAAATTAAAGCGAATTTAGTTGTTGCCTTACTCAAAGGGGATGAATTATGGGGGTTATTGTGTATTCATCAATGTTCAACACCCCGTCAATGGCAAAAAAAAGAAATTGAATTTGTTCAGAAAATTGCCGTACAGTTAGGGGTGGCATTACAACAAGCAGAACTCTTAACCCAAGCTCAAAAACGTTCAGAAGAACAGGCAAAAGTTGCCGAACAGGAACGAGCTTTAGCACGAGTCATTGATCGCATTCGCCAAACCTTAGATATTGATACAATTTTTAGTGCAACAACCCAGGAAGTCCGACAAATTCTTCAGTGCGATCGCGTAGTTGTCTATCGTTTTATTTCCGATCATCGAGGAGAATTTATCTTTGAGTCTAAGCCCTCTTTAGGTATTCCTTTAGAACAATCGGAACATAAAAACTTATGGTTAGATACCCATTTACAATTCCCCCAAATTGATCAGTATCAAAACCACGAACATTTAATTATTGATGATATTTTTAATGCTGGTTTATCCCTCTCCCATCTCTGGGTTTTAGAAAAATTTCAAATCCGGGCTTATATCTTAGTTCCCGTATTTGTGGGGGAAATTTTATGGGGATTATTGGGAGCTTATCAACATACGAATACCCGTGATTGGGAACCGAGAGAAGTGAATTTATTAACTCAAGTTGCCAATCAGTTAGGGGTTGCTATTCAACAAGCCAAACTATTAGCTCAAATTCAGGAAGCCAAAGAAACCGCCGATGCTGCCAACCATGCTAAAAGTGAATTTTTAGCGAATATGAGTCATGAATTAAGAACGCCTTTAAATGCTATTTTAGGCTTTACTCAAATTTTAGCTAAAAATTCAGGCTTGAGTTCAGCCCAACAGGAATATCTCCGAATTATTGAACGCAGTGGAGAACATTTACTCGATTTGATTAATGATGTTTTAGAAATGTCTAAAATTGAAGCCGGACGACTGACATTAAATCAAACCAGTTTTGATCTCTATCGGTTATTAAATAGTTTAGAAGAAATGCTAGAATTAAAAGCCGAAACCAAAGGATTAAGCTTAATTTTTGAACGAGATCAAAATGTGTTTCAATATATTAAAACCGATGAAAGTAAACTTCGTCAAGTCTTAATTAATTTACTCGGAAATGCGATTAAATTTACCGAGGTTGGCTGTATTGTTCTTCGAGTTAAACAAGAAGTCCTGAACGCCACTGAAGGGCAAGATCAAGAACCCTTAGACATTCTTCCAGAACGAGTTCAAATTACCTTTGAAGTTGAAGATACTGGCCCTGGTATTGCCGCAGAAGAAATTGATTTATTATTTGAAGCCTTTGGACAAACTGAAACGGGTCGAAAATCCAAAGAAGGCACCGGATTAGGGTTACCCATCAGTCAACAATTTGTACAAATGATGGGAGGAAATATTACCGTTAATAGCCTATTAGGAACAGGAACAATTGTTAGATTTTTTATTCAGACGGGTTTAGCCGATAGTGGCGATATTCAACCGCAATCAGCTAAAAAGTCAGTGGTTGGTTTAGCACCAGAACAACCCCATTATCGGATTTTAATTGTTGAAGATGCCGTCGAAAATCGTCAAGTTTTAGTTGAACTGTTATCTATGACGGGGTTTGAAGTTCGAGAAGCCATAAATGGTCAAGAAGCGGTTGAATTGTGGTCAAGTTGGCAACCCCATTTAATTTGGATGGATATGCGAATGCCTGTGATGAATGGAAGGGAAGCAACTCGTCGCATTCGCGCAAATTCTACCCCAGAAAACTCCCCGATTATTATTGCAATAACCGCCAATGCGTTTGAGGAAGAACGTACCCAAGTTCTGCAAGCGGGATGTGATGATTTTGTTAGCAAACCCTTCCAAGAGCATATTATTTTTGAAAAAATGGCAGAGTATTTGGGATTAGAATATGAATATGCAGAATCCGAAAAATCTGACGCTTTAATCGCAAATTTGTCGGGAATTTCCGATCCTTCTAATTTAACATTAGACTGTTTAGTATTAATGCCTCCCGCTTGGATTCAAGAGTTTCATGAAGCGGTACTCTGTACAAAGGAAAAACGCATTTTTGAGTTAATTCAGCAAATCCCCGAACCCTATTCAGTTTTAGCATTAACCCTCAAAAAATTAGCAGACGAGTTTGAATTTGATCAAATTTTAACAGTAACAGAAACCCTGACTGACAGCCTAAAAAAGAAGCTATAGCAGTCGCGCCTAGCAGTTAGGACATAGACTGATTACCTGAACAATTAAACAAGGCGCAGAATGTGTTTAATAAAACCGGAGGACTACACGCGGCGGCCTTATTTAATCCAGAGGGAAATTTATTAAAATTACGGGAAGATGTCGGACGTCATAATGCCTTAGATAAGTTAATGGGTTCGGCTTTTTTAGCGGATGAATTACCCTTAAATCAAGGCTTGGTTATGGTGAGTGGACGCATCAGTTTTGAACTCATTCAAAAGTGTTTAATGGCAAGAATTCCGATTATTTGTGCTATTTCTGCACCCAGTAGTTTAGCCGTGAGTTTGGCACAAACCTTTAATATCACCCTGATTGGATTTTTACGCGGTCAACGGTTTAATGTCTATTCGGGTCTGTCTCGCCTCCAGTTTTAATTACAGGAAGAATAAAGGGCTGAGGTTTTCCAATTCCATACCCTTGAGCATAGTCAATCCCAATTTTTTGAAGTTCTGTTAAAATGGCATCATTCTCTACAAATTCTGCAATAGTTTTAATTTTCATGACGTGACCAATACGATGTATCGCCTCAACAATTTCACGAGCAACGGGGTCAGTTAAAATTTCTCGAACAAAACCCCCATCAATTTTTAAGTAATCAATGGGTAGGGTTTTTAAATAGGAAAAAGAAGACATTCCACTGCCAAAATCATCTAATGAAAAGGAACAGCCTAATAACTTGAGAGATTGAATCAGTTGAACTGCTTTTTTGAGGTTAGCAATGGCTAGGGTTTCTGTAATTTCAAAGCAAATCATTTTGGGGGAAACTTGATAGACTTTAAACTGTTCATAGAGAAACTTGATAAATTCATTATCATTGAGACTCGCACCGGATAAATTAATCGCATAAAACTCTTCAGTTTCCCAGGCATTTGTGGTTAAATTCAAGCTTTGATGATGCTTTTCTAAATGGCTAAAAACGGTACGAATTACCCAACGGTCAATGCTTTTCATTAAATCATATCGTTCGGCGGCGGGAATAAACGCCATCGGTGAAACCAGTTGACCGGATGTGTCTCGTAAACGGAGTAAAATTTCACCATGTTTATGCTGTTTTGAAGTGGTATTCACCTCAACAATGGGTTGATGATATAAACAGAAACGATCTTCTTCTAAGGCTTGAGGAATTTGAGCCGCCCAGCGAATTTCACGGCGTTGTTGAATCAAATCTTGGTCATCGGCTTGATAGAGGTGAACCCGGTTACGACCTTGATTTTTTGCCGCATAACAAGCCGCATCAGCCGCACTCAAAATCGTTGCTAAATCAGATGTTTTCTCATCAATGATCACTAATCCAATACTCACCCCAATGGAAAAAACTTTCTCTTGCCAAATAAAGCGAAAATCTCGGATTAAATTACACAAATCTAATGCTTTCTTTTGGGCTTCATCGAAAGAATAGTAATTCAGCAACAAGCCAAATTCATCTCCCCCTAAACGCGCCAGGGTATCTCGTTCGGTGACTTGAGTTTGTAATAAACAACTCAATTGTCGGAGCATTTCATCTCCCGCGAGATGTCCACAGGTATCATTAACAATTTTGAATTGATCTAAATCTAAATAACAAATGGCATGATTATGGGAAGATTCTTGCATCAGTTGCAAGGTTTTTTTAACCCGCTTTTCAAACTCACTGCGATTAATTAATCCGGTTAAAGCATCATGGGCGGCTTGCCATGATAATCGCTGGGTGAGTTCTCGTTCTTGGGTGACATCCCGAAACACTAAAACGGCTCCAATAATTCCCCCATCTCGGTTACGAATCGGGGCGGCTGAATTATCAATGGCTCGTTCTTTGCCATCTTTTGCCATTAAAATCACATTGTCGGAAAAATCAAAAATACACCCTTCTTTTAACACCTTTTGAACGGGATTTTCGATTAAGTTATGGGTGATTCCATCAAAAACTTTAAAGACATCATGCAAGGGTAAATTTTTGGCTTCTATCAGTGACCAACCTGTTAATTCTTCGGCAACGGGATTGAGGGATTCAATTTTTCCCTGATTATTCGTGGTAATTACCGCATCGGCAATGGATTGTAAGGTGACTTGAGCTAATTCTTTACTTTGTCTTAACTGATATTCACTGGATTCTAAGGCTGCTAACATCAAGGAATTTCTTAATTCTTGGGCAGTTTCAATCTCAATGGCTTTCCAAGGTAAGGATTTTAATTTAACGGTTTCTTTCCAAAGTTCAAAAGATTGTCGAGGTGTTAATCGAAGCACGCCTGGATTTTCAATTTCCAGGGAATGTTGGGGATTACCCCCCCAATTCACTGTTTGAACAACTTCCGGTCTAAACCAAATTAAATGATATTCGCTTTGATTGGGAGACAGAGAAATAGCCAGGATTCCACTAATTAAGTCCTTATAAGATGTAGCTTGAGGATAAAGTGTCGGCAAACAATCTGTATAGAATATCTCTTGATGGCAATATTGAGATAACCAGGCAATCAGTTGCTGAACTTCTGTTAAAGATGGGGTTTGACCAATTAACATCAAATCTTCCCCAAATCGGATCACAGCACCTTGAGCTTTAACGAGATTCAGCAAATTGGTTTTGTCTTGAACTAAACTTTGAATAAAAGAGGTTTCTAGGGCGGGTGCGTTAAGTAAATTTTTACGCACTAATTTGAGAATTTCACGGTAATAGAGGTAATCTTCACTGACTTCTTTATAGGGTAATTCTACAGCCATCACTTGTCCGAGAAATTCACAGGCTTTTCTGATGGCGTAGGACAGGTAACGGGGAGAAGAATGGTGACAAGTAATTAAACCCCAAAGACTATCTTTTTTAATTAAAGAAATACACAGAGTCGCTTGTACTCCCATATTTCTGAGATATTCTAAATGACAGGGAGAGACTGAACGTAGAACCGAAAAACTTAAATCTAGGGGTCTTTCAGTTAGCGGATTAATCGGAGGAATAATATCAACGGGTTCATGATCAATATCTACTAATAATCGCAACCAATTTTGCTTATAGAGTTCTCTGGCGAATTTAGGAATGTCAGTATGGGGGTAATGTAATCCTAACAAGCTTTCTAAATCTTCCTGTTTATCTTCTGCAATCACAATCCCATTATTAGCTTGATCAAATTGATACACCATCACCCGATCAAAACCACTAATTTTTCGGATTTCCTCTGCTAAAAATTGAGTTAAATTTTTAAAATTTGTGGCACTTTGAATTTTACAAACTGAGACTCTAACTAAATGATAAAAATTGATAAATGTAACATCTTGGTCTTGAGTTAGCTCTAGTTCTAAAATTAGAATATCTTGATTCCGGTGCAAAATCCCATCGCAGATGATCTTTTTATTCTTGACATGAAAAACTAGGTGGATCGGATTATAATATTGGAAGTTATTATTGATTAAGCAGTCTTGAATTTGAAAAAATTGCAGTTTGTTTAAAAAATGGCTTAAGGGTCGATTCAGAAAAGCCGAAAAGGACACACCAAAAAGTTTCAGAGCATTTTGGCTTACTTGCAAAATTTTTAAATCCGGTTCTTGTAACACCAACAAAAGACCATGAGGTTGTATCCTACCCGGATTATGAATGAACTCTTGCTCTATATTCATCAAATCATGATTGAGAGTAAGTGCTTCTTCCTGTTGCATAATATAATTTTGATCTCTCTGGTGGTTCACTGGGTTTATTGTATATTCTTACACTGAAGAATAAAAGATTGAACATCAAGCCTCTTTCAAAAAAAGTCACAACCCGGCGATTTTTGATGTCGTTTCTAGTCACACTTTTGTGATTCATCCCGTCCCTTGCTGCTTTATTGCCCATTGTTTTTGTCCTAGCGATTGCTAATTTTGGCAACCTAGACTGACAATTTTTCCGTGCAACTTGGCTTCAAGTTCCCATCCGAATTTAGGGTTAAAACTAATTTTATTATTACACAAATTGACTCCGTTTAAAAGATGGAATTTGAAATTTTGAGGCTTTAAAGCAGCAACGCATTGATCTCGCCCCTGATTGGAGGTTAGGCTGTCGCTAGGATATATTGTAAAAATTTGTATACGTCTTTGCCGTTCAGTGTTAGGATGGACTTTATGACTGGCTTACCGCCTTGGGAGTTGGGTAACCCTATGGACTATAAACAAGAATTAATTACCACGATTCACGACTTCGGTTGTGATATTGACCTATTGGAAGCCCGACTCACCCAACTTTGTGAAACGTTTCCCACAGCTGTTTTGATTCCGGCTCTATACGAAGAACTAGAACGCCCTGCTTTGACTCGGATTCGAGATTGTCTCAAAGAGTGTCAGTTCGTTAATACCGTTGTGGTCTGTCTCTACGCTAAAACCCTAGAACAGTACACAAAAGCCGTTCATTTTTTTAGTATTTTACCCCAACCGACCCTCGTGGTTTGGGAAAATAGCCCTAGAGTTACCCAATTGTTAGAAAAATTGAGGGAAAAAGGGCTAGACTTAATGAGCTTCAAAGGCAAAGGTCGGGCAGTTTGGATTGGTTTAGGTGTCGTATCCTTACAAGCAGAAGCGATCGCTCTCCATGATGCCGATATTATTACCTACGATAAATCCTACCCTCTGAAACTGTTATTTCCACTCCTCGAAAAAGAACTAGGGATTTCTTTTAATAAAGCCTATTATGCCCGTTTAGGGGGAGAACCGAGGGGATTTCATGGTCGCGTTATGCGTCTATTTGTCACCCCATTACTGGTGGCATTAATGGATTTATATGGCTATAACAATTACTTACGATATCTCAGTGCCTATCGTTATCCCTTATCCGGGGAATTTGCCTTAACTAATGATATTGCTCTCAATACCCGAATTCCGAGCAACTGGGGCTTAGAAATTGGTTTATTAGCTGAAGTGTATCGCAATGTTGCCCCCCAAAGAATTGCTCAAATTGATTTGGGAAACTTTGATCATAAACATCAAACCATTGGCAATTCTTCCCAAGAAGGATTACGCAAAATGTGTGCCGATATTCTCCGGTCTATTTTGCGAACCTTAATCGAAACCGAGCGAGTCGTTGTCACCCGTGAACAAATCCACACCCTGCGGATTAAATTCAAACGGGAAGCTCAAGATTTTACCCGTCAATATTTCGTTGATGCCCGATTCAATAATTTACGTTATGACCGTCATCAAGAAGAAGTGATGGTAGATGTCTTTGAACAAGTCATCGCCGAAGCGGGGGAAGAATTCTTTCAAAATCCTACCACTTCTCAAATTCCTGACTGGACAAGGGCTTTAGCTGCTATGCCTGCCCTGCGAGAACAATTGCGAGAAGCCACCCGCAGAGATATGGCCGAAGCCAAAGCAATTTTAGCCGCTAATCCTGATTTCATTCCCCTGGAGGATTCAAACGGCTTCCCAAAAGACCCTAACCCCGTGAGTTCGATGGAGTTGGAACACCCCAACCGCTAAACGTCTGATTGCTATATGCTTTTTATAGATACTCTCCCCAAGCTCAAAATCAAGGTCAATAATGTTTACTGCATCTGATAACACCACTGTTCTAGTTCTATTTATTGCCCTTGGCATCTTAGGTTGGGGGTATTATCGCGCTAGACCTTTCGGAAAACTCGGTTTGTTGTCTTGGTTGCAATCAGTGGCCTTAATGTCTCCTTGGTTGCTATTTTTCTGCTTGGCGGCGATGGGAATCTACCTGAATGTGGTGAGTATCTTATTTTTATTTGTCGCCTCGACGGGATTGTATATTATGATTGGTCGCCAACTCCGAGAAGTCGCCAATCAAGAAGCCGATTCTCCCCCCGAACCCAAACCCGATTCGTTAGAGCGTTCAGAATCCCCCCTAGACGCAACCCATCAGACCCATCCCAGTGCTGTTACCCCCGTCCCAGACCCGATTTCCAGCTTGCAACCCGTTCCTTTATCTTCAGAGGATCTCAAAATTCTGCAAGGGATTTTTGGCATCGATACATTTTTTGCCACAGAAACAATTCCCTATCAAGATGGAGTGATTTTTAAAGGAAATCTTCGCGGTGATCCTGAAACCGCTTATCAACAATTATCGGCAAATTTAAAAAAACGAATTGGCGATCGCTTACGGTTATTTTTAGTTGATAATCCCGATGGCAAACCCGTTGTGATTGTGCTTCCCCGCACCAATGAACCCCCAACCACTTCAATTTCTCAAAAAGTTTTAGCAATTATTTTATTCTTAATTACAATTGGGACAATTTTTGAAGCGGGAGGTCTTTTATTAGGATTTGATTTTTTTGAGAATTTAACCCGTTATGCTGAAATTCTACCCATCGTCTTCGGTCTTCTAGCCATTCTGTTCTGCCATGAAATCGCTCATCAAATCATAGCAAAACGGCATAATATTAAGTTTAGTTGGCCATTTTTTATTCCCACTGTTCAAATCGGAACCTTTGGGGCATTCAATCGTTTTGAATCCGTATTACCCAACCGCACCGTGTTATTTGATGTCGCCTTTGCAGGGCCGGCAGCAGGCGGGGGATTATCATTATTAATGTTAATCAGTGGGTTATTTTTATCCCATCCGGGGAGTTTATTTAAAGTTCCAACGGAGTTTTTTCAAGGGTCAGTATTAGTCGGAACAATATCACGGGCAATTTTAGGTTCACAATTGCATCAAACCACCGTTGATGTACATCCCCTCGCCTTAATTGGTTGGTTTGGATTAGTAATTACCGCCTTAAATTTAATGCCTGCGGGACAATTAGATGGAGGACGGATTATGCAGGCAATTTATGGACGAAAAATTGCCGGACGTTCAACAATTGCCTCGTTTATTGTGTTAGCGATCGCTTCTTTGGCTAATCCTTTAGCATTATATTGGGCTTTAGTGATTTTGATTTTACAGCGCAATTTAGAGCGCCCCAGTTTAAATGAATTAACAGAACCCAATGATACTCGTGCCGCCTGGGGATTATTGGTTTTGTTTTTAATGATTGCTACCCTATTTCCACTAACACCAGGATTAGCCAGAGGGTTAGGAATTGGGAGTTAACTGTTATTATTGGGGAGTGAATCGTAACTATGACAGGAGAAGATCTACGTCAACTCTTATTAAATAAATGGGGTGTGTCCTACGATATTCAACTGCGACGGACACGGGGTAAAATCTTCCTGCAAATTATGTGGAAATATTTAGAACAGATGTCTTTTCCGATGACAGAAGCGGACTATATTGCTCATTTGAATGCGATCGCCGACTATTTGAATAGTTGGGGAAGTACAGAACAGGTCAGACATTATATTCTCAATACCCGTGAAAAACCGCGTTTAGGAAAAGCCGTTAGTATTCCGCTTAACTTAGGGGCGAGATCCTCAGAATGGATGGTAGAAGAATTGTGAACGAACCCGGCGGTCAAGGTCGTACCGTTAGACCGCAGGCTTCTTTTTCCCTTTGTGCAAGGGCTTTTTTGAGTGACGGAGTTCCCCCGCCACTTTCATGATTCAGACCAATCTTTTTGATAAGTTTGGCTGCGTTATAATCTCGATCTAAAGACTCACCACATTGACAAGAATGCCACCGCTCCGATAATTCTTTCGGCACTTTATCGAGGCAATTCCAACAATGTTGAGAAGTCCCCTTCGGGTCAACAAATAGAACGCTTTTACCTAATTTCCAAGCCACATATTTGAGAACAGTAGAAAATTGACCATGAGCAGCATCAAGCATTGATTTATTTAAACCACTTTTAGCAGCTTGACCATTTGGCAAATAAACCAAGTTGCCATTGTCAATATCAGTCTTAACCTGGGCACGTCTAGTTAGATTCTTGATACTCAAATCTTCAAGAATCAGAACATCACACTGTTCAAATAATTTGTGTGCAGTTTTGAATTGGAAATCAAGCCTAGCTCTAGCTACAAATTGGTGAAGTTTTGAGATTTTATCTTTGATAACTCTCCAAGGTTTAGAACCCTTAACTCTTTTCGCTAATTTCGCTTGAAGTCTTGCTAATTTCTCAGCAGAATTCCTCAAGAATCTAGGGTTTTCAATTCTTTCACCATTGGACAAATAGACATAATTTTTGATTCCCAAATCAATACCAAGACTATTTTCGTCAGTCGGTTGAATTTCTGCAACCGTTACGGGAACTGTTTTGTCTTCTAGCGTCAGGGAAATATACCACCCATCTACTTCTTTAATAACTGTTCCCGTCTTAACTTTGAAACCTGTTGGTATTGAACGATGAAAAACCATCGGTACTTGACCTATTTTTGCCAGGTCAATACAAATCCGATTTTTTTCATCCTTGATAATGTTTAAATTATCAAGTTGTGGGTAAGTAAAAGATTTGTAATAGTGGAAACCTTTAAAT
>CAITND010000057.1 GCA_903893625.1 uncultured Oscillatoriales cyanobacterium | reverse complement strand
GAGGCAGGGGAGGCAGGGGAGGCAGGGGAGGCAGGGGAGGCAGGGGAGGCAGGGGAGGCAGGGGAGGCAGGGGGAGAGAAGAAAATAATTAACACCTGAAACCTGACACCTGAAACCCGACACCTGTTAACAGTCAACAGTCAACAGTCAATAGTCAACTATGAACAATTTGTTTGAATTTGAACAAGATTTTGTTGAATCTTTGCACTGTATTCCGATGGTTGTAAGGTATAAACTTGATACCTGTGGGGTTAAGTTAAAATTGGAACATTGGAATAAATTTAGTCAGGATGCTCGTCAACAGTTAGTACAAAATCCGATCAGTACACCGGAAGAAATTACGGCTTATCGGAGTTTATTGTATGAATTAGCAGAACAATATACTGATATTCCTCTTAAGAATTTACCCATTGATGATCATCCTCCTTGGTTAGAAATAACAGGATTATCGGATGTGGTGCAGCAAAAAGCCGAGGAAGTTGGTGTTAATATTACCTTAAAACAATGGCAAGATTTAACTTCGTTACAACGATTTGCCTTACTAAAATTGAGCCGTCCTAGTCATGAAAATAAAAATTTTTTACCCGCTTTAAGGGAATTTAAAATCTTAGAAAAGAGTCTATAGCATTTTATGTTAAAATATTAACTGCTTCTATTCCTTATTGTTTCCCTTAGTGAATTTTGAACAATATCCGTTAAACTAGCATTAGTTTTTGAACTCCTAAACCCATTCAATTAACGTTCAGGGCGGTTTTTTATGGCACACAGTATCAAATCGACTATGCCCCCAATAGATTCTATAGTAGATGAGGATGAAGAAGAATCGAATTTAGATTATTTTTATGATGATCCTGGCACACCTCCAGGAACATTAGATGTTGAAGCAGATGATCCACCCCCTGAAATGGTTTTAATTGATTATAATCAGGCGATGGCGACTCGTTTAAAATTAACGACCCCGGAAGAATGCGCTCCTTATTTAGATACTCATTCTGTCTCTTGGTTAGATATTTTAGGATTAGGAAATCAAGACACTTGGGATCGGATGGCGAAGGTATTTAATTTACATCCTATTGCTTTAGAAGATGTGGTGAATGTTCCCCAACGTCCTAAAGTAGTGGAATATGATGATCAACTGGTAATTGTCGCCTGGATGGTAACACTCAAACCTGGTGCAGATCCCCTGCATAAAGAACAGGTTAGTATTATTTTAGGAAATAATTATTTGCTGACGGTGCAGGAAGAAGCTGAATATGATTGTTTACAACCTGTGCGCGATCGCATTCGTTATAATCAAGGCATCATTCGTACACAAGGAGTCGATTATTTAGCTTATGCTATCTTAGATGCAATTATTGATGGATTTTTTCCGGTATTAGAAAAATATGGAGATATTTTAGAAGACTTAGAAGATCAAGTGATCTTCAATCCTTCGCCTAAATGTATGGCGAAAATTTATAGCATTCGTCGGGATTTACTGACCCTCAGACGAGCAATTTGGGCACAACGAGAAGCGATTAATGTGTTAATTCGAGATAGCAGTAATTTAATTAGCCCTGAAGTTCGAGTTTACCTGCGGGATTGCTATGATCATACCATTTTAGTTCGAGATATGGTAGAAACCTATCGAGAATTATCTTCCGATTTAATGGGAATTTATATGTCTGCGATGAGTAACAAAATGAGTGAAATTATGAAATTGCTGACGGTGATTTCGACAATTTTTATTCCCCTAACCTTTGTGGCTGGGGTATACGGGATGAATTTTAATACAGAGGCTTCCCCCCTGAATATGCCCGAACTGAATTGGTATTGGGGTTATCCTGTTTGTTTGGGATTAATGTTTATGATTGCCTTAGCACTATTCTTCTTCTTCTGGCAACAGGGTTGGTTTAATAGCTTTGTCCAGCCTCAAGATCAAGAGGAGTCTTCCTAAGTTAAAACCAACGTATTAAGCTTTTCCCATCTATTGCTAATCCCTCTATTCCCTTTAATTTACCATTCTTGTAATATTTTGCTTAAATCCTTCTCATCTAAATTTTCTATTAGACTTGTTAGCATCTTTTTTCAGAAAAAAATGGCGATCGCTCTTCATTTTATCAGGCTGCGATCGCCATGACTTTACTCTTTCTGACCCGACGCATGAAACAGCCCTGCTACTTTCCCTTAAGGCTCAACCCAACGGCCATCCGCTTTAATCAGGTTAATTAATTCTTCTACCCCTTGATTTTCAGGAACTTTCTTAATTTCCTCTCGACCCCGATAAAGGGAAATAAAACCCGGTTGTTTGCCAACATAACCATAATCCGCATCAGCCATTTCTCCAGGGCCATTAACAATACATCCCATCACCGCAATATCTAAACCCGTTAAATGTTTCGTGGCTTCGCGGACTTGATGTAATACTTCTTCTAAGTTAAATAAAGTTCGACCGCAGGAAGGACAGGCGACATATTCCACCATTGTTTTCCGCAGTCCTAACGCTTGCAGAATACTATAACAAACGGGGATTTCTTTTTCTGGGGCTTCGGTTAAAGAAACCCGAATTGTATCGCCAATTCCTGCTGCTAATAATGTACCTATTCCGGCCGTTGATTTAATCCGACCATATTCTCCATCTCCGGCTTCAGTTACTCCTAAATGTAAGGGATAATCCATGCCTAATTCTTCCATCCGTTTGACCATCAAACGGTTCGCCGCCACCATCACCGGAACTCGTGAAGCTTTTAGGGAAATAACAATATTCCGAAACTCCAAAGATTCACAAATTTTAATAAATTCCAACGCTGATTCTACCATTCCTTCTGGGGTATCACCATAGGTAAATAACATTCTTTCTGCTAAAGAACCATGATTCACCCCAATTCGCATCGCTTTCCCTTGATCACGCAAAGACACCACTAAGGGTTCCAAGGTTTCCCTAATTTTATCACCAATTTCATCAAATTCAGTTTGGGTGTATTCGGTGCGATCGCTTTTGGGTTTTTCAAACACATATAACCCTGGATTAATTCGCACTTTATCCACATATTTTGCCACTTCCAGAGCAATTTTCATGCCGTTATGATGAACATCCGCCACTAGGGGAACAGGTTGATAAGTTTCCGCTAATTTCTGTTTAATTTTGCCAACGGCGGTGGCATGAGCAATACTGGGAACAGTCACCCGCACAATTTCGCAACCAATTTCATGCAGACGACGCACCGCCGCCGTCGCCCCGTCGATATCCAGGGTATCTTCATTAATCATCGACTGCACAACAACGGGATGACCGCCACCAATGGTAACAGTTGCCACCTGAACAGGACGAGTTTGGCGACGGTGAATCATCGTATCTACCGAGGTTTGACCGGATGTAGGTTGAGTTGGAACAGGTAAAGTTTGCATGGTTAATAATAGATTTCTGTCAATCAGCGATCAGAATTGTGTCTCCTATTAACTAATAGATTGCCATAAAAGGGGCATTTGGGGAATTACCATTGCGGATAATCAAGTCGCTTAGGCAGGAAAGGCGGAATTTCTTCTACAATTTAAACTAGGCTTAACTTAATTTATCCTGATTATTACAGAAGGTTTAACGATGTTGTTAGAACTAAATCGGATCACTATTCCCCCCGGACAAACCGTATTCTTGAATAATATTACCTGGCAAGAATTTGAAACCATATTAGAAGAATTAGGCGAACATCGTTCATCCCGAATTGCTTATGCAAATGGAACGTTAGAGATTATGACTCCCTTACCTGAACATGAATTTAGTAAAGAATTAGTTAGTGATTTGATCAAAGCTTTATTAGAAGAACTCGATATAGATTTTTTTGCTTTGGGTTCTACGACTTTCAAAAATCAATTCATGCAGCAAGGTATAGAACCCGATAACTGTTTTTATATTCAAAATGAAGCCTTAGTCAGAAATAAAAAACGATTAGATTTAACCGTTGACCCGCCTCCAGATTTAGCCTTAGAAATTGATATTACTTCCCGTACCCATCCCCATATTTATGCCACGTTAGGCGTTCCTGAACTCTGGCGGTTTGAAAACAGCATTTTAAAAATCTATATTTTGCAAAATGGAGACTATCAAGAAACACAATACAGTCCCACATTCCCTAATTTACCCTTAACGGATATTATTCCTCAATATTTACAACAAATTCAAACATCAGGACGAAATGCTACCATGAAACAATTTAGAACCTGGATCAAAAGTTTGTGAGGTAATCCATCCTAGCGCCAGCGCCTCTATTTTTTTTATTTATAACCCCAATCAATTAAAATGAAACCAGGGATTGCACCAAGTCAGAGGGAATTGATAGACCTATGTACATGAATGATTATCTCAAAGACAAACAAGCCGAGTTTATTCATCGCCTCAAGAATGGATTAAATAGTTTACTTTGTTATGAAAGACCGGGAATTTATGGAGAGATTAAAACCCTTTCGGGTCAAGACTTAAACCCCATTCGTCAACACGCTTGGGATATGGTTAGAAAATATCGGAAAGCTGACCCCCAAGTGGTTTTCAGAAATACGATGATGGGGAAACTTGGAGAAGAAATCGTCAAGAAATATTTAGGGGATTTTATCGGTAATATCAACTATGAAATTATCCCAGAAAGTGGCGATGGTCGAATTGATCTCCGTATGAGTACGGATTATTCGATTGGAATTCAAGTGAAAACTCGCTATAGTTCTCCCACCGCAGCAGAATGGTGGGTGAGTTGGGAAGAAATTACTAAAAATCAAGCCATTGTTTGTATCTTAATTTATTCTAATTCTCAGACTATTGTTAAATTTGATGAGTTTAAATCCGACTACTCTGCAATTATTGCTGGGTTTCTTCCTGCCCGTTTACTTCAGAAGTGCATTGAACAAAAAGAAATCAGTTTAGAATATTATCAAAATAAAAGTATTGTTAAACTGAATATTAATGACTTACATTATGGCGATGGTCTAAGGAATTTCTTAAAAGGCTTAACCAATAATCCAGATTTTTACCTAGAGTCAGGGTTAAATTGTGCAGAACAACAGGAAGATTATATTTCAGCTATTAAAAATTATACGAAAGCACTACAACTAAAACCTACTTATGCAGATGCCTATCGCCATCGCGGCATGGCTTATTTTAAATTAGGTCAAAAACAGGCAGCTATTGATAATTTATTAGATGCTTCCGATTTATATTCCAAACAAGGTAATATTAATGCTGTTCAAGAGATTAATTTGATGCTTAGAGATGCTCAAAAAATCAATCAACCTCTCCCAACACTCCAAAAATGGAATTGTATCCAAACCCTAAAAGTACATTCGGCTAATATTTTTTGCTGTGCTATCAGCGCCAACGGTCAAATTTTAGTCACCGGAAGTAAAGATAAAACCGTTAAAGTTTTAAATCCTCAAACTGGAGAACTGTTACACAGTTTTTTAGGACATCAAGATTATATTTATGCCGTTGCTATTAATCCCAATCAGTCCTTAATAGCCAGTGGCAGTTGTGATAATACCATAAAACTTTGGAATTTAAAAACCGGAGCATTAATCAAAACTATTAAGGTTCATTCCCATTATATTACCAGTTTAAAATTTACTCCCGATGGCGAAAACTTAATTAGTGGCAGTTGGGATTATACCGTGCAGTTATGGAAAGTCGCCACCGGAGAAAACCTCAGAACTTTGTATAAACATTCTGGCGAAGTTGATTGTGTTGATATGACTTCCAATTGGGATTTTATTGTCAGTGCGGGAAGGGATAGAAGAGTGATTATTTGGGACTTGAGAAATATGAAAATTTGCCGAACTTTAATTCAACGATTTTATATTCGATCTTTAGCCCTTAGTCCTGATAATCAATTTATTGTCACCAGTAGCGATGATGGTAAACTCTTTATTTGGAATTTGCAAAAAGGTCAACTCCTCCGCACGTTAAATCACCATAAAAATTGGGTCTATACCGTTGCTATTAGTCCCGATGGGAATAGAATAGCTAGTTGTAGTGCTGATCAAACGATTAATATCTGGAATTTACATACGGGAGAATTAATTGATAGTTTAAACCCTCAAGGCGGCGCGGTTTATTCCGTTACTTTTATTACCCCCGATGGTCATACTCTCGCTAGTAGTCATGGGGATGGCACGATTAAAATTTGGCAACAGAGTTAGGGGTTGAGAAGAAACCGGGTTTCTCCTTAGCCCCCTGTCTCAAAATTTCCCATTGACCATTGCTTTGCCATTTTGCCACCGTTGAAGGGATAGTCGATGCGGTGCTCGTTGCATCAAATTCCGAGGAAAACAAGGTTAAAACATCGGGAAATTGAGTATTAATTTCAGCCATTGTTAATCGGGGAGGTTGTCCTGATAAATTAGCACTGGTGGTTGCCATTGGGCCAGTGCGGGCTAAAATATACTGAGCGATCGCACAATTAGGAACCCGTAAGCCAATTGTCGAGGGATCAGTCGGGTTCATCGCCGGGGAAACTTTTTCAGAAGCGGGTAAAACTAAGGTTAATGCACCAGGCCAATATTGTTGAGCGATTCTTTGCCAAATCAATAATTCCTCAACCGTACCCTTAACATAAGGCCATAACGCTTTCGGTGTTGCTCCCATTAATATTAACGGTTTATCCTGACGGCGTTGTTTCGTCTGAAAAATCAATTCAGCTTGATCAGGACGTGCGGCTAAAGCGGGTACAGTATCCGTCGGGAAACTCACCACACCCTCACCAGAAATCGCCGCATTAATTAACACATCAATAGAGACTTGAACCATATTCAGAGGGCAGGGGAAGCAGGGGGAGAAGAGGAGCAGGGGGAGAAGAATGGTGCTACGTCAACCGTCAACAGTTAACTACTTCAAATAGGCTATGGCAAAACGATCTAATTCTGCTAAGTCGGGAATAATTTTAATCCCAGAGTAACTTCCTTGCGCTTCTAATAGGGCTGTAACGGCTTCCCCTTGTCCTGCCATCATTTCCACAATCCAAAGGCCTCCAGAGCGCAAATAACGAGGGGCGGTTTCCACTAAATAGCGAATACAATTCAATCCATCTGACCCCCCATCTAAGGCTAAGAGGGGTTCATGTTTGGCGACTTCCGGTTGTAGGGTAGGAATAATATCCGAGGGAATATAGGGAGGGTTAGACACCATTCCGGTGAGTTGTCCTTGTAAAAATTCTAGGGGTGCCCACCAAGACCCATGATGAAATTGGATACGGTTAGCTAAACCTGTGGTTTGAGCGTTATCTTGAGCGATCGCTAAGGCTTCTAAACTGGTATCCACCGCATGAATTTGAGCATGGGGGAAACTATCAGCCAAACCGAGAGCGATCGCACCGCTTCCCGTCCCTAAATCAACCCAAATGCTAATGGCATTTGGGTTTTCAACGGCGGATTTAGCTAAATCAATGATTAACTCCGTTTCAGGACGAGGAATCAGAACGGCCGGAGACACCTTTAACGTAAAATGACGCCAGTGAGCTATTCCCACGAGATATTGAATGGGGATGCGCTCAATCAGGCGTCGTTGCCAAAGTTGAGTAAATTCAGACCAAGGAACCTGGAGGGAGACCGACGGCTGTTGTTTGAAGGTTTGTAAACGTAGAGTCAAGCGATCCAAACCTGCTAACTCTTGCAGAAACCAGTAAACTTCCTGGGGGGAAATCCCAGCAATACTGCATTCAGCTTTTGCCTGATCAAACCATTGTCCCAGTTGCCAACCCGATATCGTTTCCTCCATGATCCCAGGTTCCTACAATGGAGTTGATTAACGACTGGGTTGGTTTTGTTTCAAATACTCTAAGGTTTCACGAGGCGGAATCAACACAATCCGATTTAAGAACTGATCATCATCCCGTTTTAAAGCGTCCAATAACCCTTCCAGATTGACCACATCAATTTTAACGTTAGAGATTAAATCCGGCTGTTGAGTTTTAAATTGAGTCAACATATTTTGCAGATCCTCTTTGTAGAAGAAGATCGGAATCACCTGTTCATTGCCATTTTGAATCGTGAGATAGCCATTATCTGGCCCCCCTTTAGCAATAAACAACGGAACACCGTTAAACTGATCTACAGCTTGTCCATTTTCTTGTAGAACAGACTTCGCTAAATCCACCTGTTTTTGTACGGGAACATAAGCAAATTGAACCTCTTCCGCAGAACCTTGAGCTTGCTGACTCATGCGGTAGACTTCACCCAGCGAAACCGTTGTGACTTGAATTGTAGAAGCCAGTTTGGGGTCACGAGTTTTTAAGCGATCGACAAACGCCACAGCATCGTTACGACTAATAAACACACCCGCAACCGCCGCTTTTTTATTATCTGCTTGGGGTACAGTAGCAACTAAAGGGGCACCCTGGGTATCTGTAATCGTAAAAACAGGAATGGAACGGAGCTTTTCCAGAATTTGATTTTCTGGTAGTGCATAAGCAGGTTGGGTTCCGACTGGAATCGAACTAAACAAACGCAATCCCGGATCAGGACTTAGCAGGAATGTACTGCCCAAAACTCCTAGTACCGCGCCCAAACGAACAATTGATCTCATCATGTCTGCGAGTCTTAATTCAATAATTTTTTAGATTTCAGATGTAGCTTGTACCACTAAACCCACTTAGCCTTCAGAAAAACGAAAGCCCGATCTGGCACAAAGGTAGTGTTTCCCCGGATAAGTTACATCGACGACAAGAGGGTGAATTTTGATCCCCAAAATCTGATCTAACTGCCTTTAATAAACCAACCGCCCAATGGTTTTAATCAAAGAGTTTGGGAAAGGCAAGTTAAGGTTGACTAGACTACCTTAACTTAAATATTTGTTAGTTTACATCATACTGTTAAAGTCGGGATGACAGGATTTGAACCTGCGGCATCCTGCTCCCAAAGCAGGCGCGCTACCAAGCTGCGCTACATCCCGTTAAATCTTTTACTAGTATACCATAAATTTACACGAATGGGATTAAAAATTGCAAAATTGATCACAAGAAGCTAGATATGGGATGTTGACGGTTGACGGTTGACAGCCAACAGCCAACAGCCAACAGCCAACAGCCAACAGCCAACAGCCAACAGCCAACCCCAATCTAATCTGGATACCAGAACATTCCTTTAATCCCCTCTGGATCGGAGATAAAACCCAAATTTCGGTAGAAATCCACAACATGAGGGTCAGCAAATAGAGTAATGTTGCTGATATCATCGCTACGGAGTTTTTTGATGATAAATTTCATCAGGGCTTTACCCATGCCTTTACTTTGGAAATCTGGGTGAACGACCACATCCCAGAGCGTAGCATTAAAAGCATGATCGGATGTGGCTCTGGCAAAACCAATCAGCCGTCGCTGATTGCCTCGGATTTGCCATATAGAAACTACAAGGAAACTATGCTGAATCGCTTTTTTGACTTTACGCAGGGGCCGCCGAGACCAACCGACTGCACTGCAAAGTTCTTCCAATTCATACAAATCGATGTCCCGATCGGTGCTAAAAAAAATGCGACCATTATTACTTGATGACGGGCGAGAGCTTAGGGATACTGACTCCTCGCCTTCAACCTCATACCCCTCATACTCCGCTATCTGGGAGAATGAGGAGGAGGAATCCGAACTGCTAAACAAGTTTTTCCAAAAACCCATGCAGGCGTGGTAAAGGTAGTAGACGTTGAATGGTTAGAGTCGATAGGAGCGTTACCACTCCTACCTCTCCTTCAGAACCGTGCGTGAGACTTTCACCTCACACGGCTCCTTGATAATTCCATCTTTGTTATAGATACGATTCAAAACGGGTTATTGTCATAGTTTTCAACTATTGGTAATTGCTTACTGTTTGTTAGAGAACCATCATTAGCCGTCTTTGTGTCGTGACAATGTTTGTGTAAAAGTTGCAGATTATCATAGGTGTCTTTTCCGCCTAATGATTTGGGTTTTATATGGTCAACTTCTACAATGTCTGTACTTGAAAAGTACAAACCACAGTGAGGACAAATACCCTTTTGTTTCTTAATAAGTGTTGCCACTCTTTTAGGAGTTTCAGGATATTCGCCTCTTCGTTTACGACCGTATGTCCAGTTACCATCAAACGGACTAGCTTCACCTTTAACCTTTGTCTGCCTGACGATTGGCGTACTGCTATGAGTGAGTAATTCTAATCCATTTTCTGTACTGAAACACCAATTTCTGTTGCCTACTGTTCTCCAGTATTTGTCTTTATTGATGTCCCCTTTTCCCCTCGTTCTTGCCCAGGCTCTTAACTTGTCATAAGTTAGATGGTCAACCTTATTAAAGGTTTCTTTACTAACAACTGTTGAGTAATAGTTTGACCAACCTCTAATAATAGGATTCAGCTTACTAATTAAAGCAGCTTGAGGCGCGGTTTTATGGGTATCTATTACTTCAGCTATTTTGACGAGATGAGTCTTGATTTTGGTTTTTGAGGGTGTGATTAATGTATTAAAACCTAATAGTGTTCCATGAGGATTCTTAGCACTTCTGTAATTTCCTACTGTGTGCTGTTGAATATGGAATCCTAAGAATTCAAACCCAACATTTCCATCAATTTTATTGAGAGTGTGGGTTATTTTTGTTTTACTTGGTTTTAATTCCAGTCCCAAATCATTTAACCATTCGGCAATTATCTCTTGACACTTTTTAACAACATTTAATTCCTCGTGGATTATTACAAAGTCATCAGCGTATCGGATTAAACTAAGAGACCAACGATTATCTCGTTTTCTTCCTTTTAGAGTTTCTGCATATTGCATGACTCTTTCTTCCATACCATGTAGGGCAATATTCGCAAGTAAAGGTGAAATTACCCCTCCTTGTGGTGTACCATCATTAGTAGGAAAGAGTTCTTTTCCGACGCAGTACCCTGCTTTAAGCCATGCTTTAATTATACGGCTTAATGTAGGGTATGTGTGTATTTTGGAGATTAGAGCTTTATGGTCTATGCGGTCGAAGCATTTGGCAATATCAGCATCGAGTACATATTTGGCTTTTAGATTGATGCTGAGAAATATTGCTCCGATTGCATCATGACAGGAACGTCCTGGTCTAAAACCATAACTGTTTGGCTCGAATTTAGCCTCCCATTCTGGCTCTAACGCTAGTTTGACTAATGTTTGTAATGCGCGGTCGTCCCCCCCAACCCCCCGTGCACGGGGGGCAGGGGGGGTGGGTATTCCTAATGGTCTAGTTTCAGTTGTTCCAGGTTTAGGAATATTAACTCTGCGAGTTGGATATGCCTTATTGGTTAACTTTAACTTGCCTACCAAAGTCATACGTTTTCTTGGGGATAGAGTTTTAATTCCGTCCACACCTGCGGTATTTTTACCTTGATTATCTTGTGTTACCCGACGAACAGCAATACATTTGGCTGACCAGGAATTAATCAGGGTCTTTTGAAGTTTGCGAACTGCTTTTACATCGCCTCGTTCACTCGCTTGAAATATTCGCTTTTGCAACTTAAAATTCACCCGTTCTAGCTTGCGCCAGTTGATGTCTTTCCACTCCACCGTCTGATTTTTATTCAGCGTTTTAGATGTATTCATTGCTACTTGTTCTATTTCTTTGGAATTACCGAGTATCTGTCAGCATATCCTTGTCATTACAACAAGGCATTCGCTTTTGATACCATCCCTTCCCTAACTATCATTCGTTAGCTACTTACTGGACGCACGACCTCTCCAGAGATAGTTAGGGGTTACTTCGTTCCGATTACACATTGGTTGAAATCTTTAGCGTGATGCTCTCCACCGGGTTTGTGGGCAGTGCTTATAAGTCGGATAGGTAACCGCTTATGCCTTATCCTTGCCTTTTGGCTTGGTGTTTATCAGGTCTTTACCGTGTTTTTCAATGGTTTTACTCCTGATTTTAGCCATTACACCATTCTGTCTAACGATGGTTCGGACACATCTTCGCTTATGCTACACTTGGACTTCTTGCTCGATAGTTACCAGATTTGGCTTCTAGTAGTTCTACCTTTTAACCCCGCTTTAGCCTGTTGGTTGCTATCCAGTCGGACTAGGGGTTATGCTTTCACCTATGCACTTAAGGGATGGGACTTACCGCACGGCGGTTCACCCATAAGTGTAATCAGTTGTCTCTAACTACCTGAGTAGTTAGGCTAACCGTCCTTGAGTATTACTACTCATTTAGGTTAAACGAATCGCACACCGTACTAGATAGTATATCTCCCGTACCTTCACCTCAATTATGGCTCCGGGCTTAAAATCCTCAACTATAGAACTATTAAAACGCTTTAATCGGGCGTTCCCACAGTTTTATGAACAATTTGTCAGCAGCGAAATTCAACTGCAAAATCTAAAACTGGCCTATCAAGTTTACAAAACTAAGCAGGCGGTGATTGAAATTCAGCCGGACGGGAACAAAAGCGCCCTCCATTTTTCCTATCGCAATCAGTCGTTTTTACTGAGCGATATTTTTGGCGTTTTAGCGGCTTATGGCCTGACAATTCACAGTCTGAGTTTATATGGCCAAATTTATCCGCCCATGTTGGTGTTTATTAAGTTGGTCGTTTCTCGTGGGGGTAAGGCCCTCACGGATAAAACTTCTGAGAATGTCTGTCGCGCGGTTCGAGAAGCCTTGGCGGGACATTTTGAGGTGGAAGAAATGTTAGCGGTGGAATTTAACCTCGATGCGGGGTTAGAGGACGTAGCGACGGAATTTTATGTTGACCCCGTGTTTCATCTTCCGGCTTTATTGATTGAAGCGGATAACCAACCGGGGCTATTTTACAAGGTCATGTATGCCATTTGGCAGGAGGATTTATTAGTGGTGAATGCTAATTTGTTAGTCTGGCGGGGACGCACCCGATTAATTTTGTATTTGTTAGGGCCGAATGAAAGTTTAATTCCTGAATATCTTGGCCAAAAAATTGCTGAAGGAATGCGACAACGATTAATGGGAGAACGGTTTTAGGATGATCGGATGTCAATTGACAAATTATTTACAGAAACAGATTGTCGTAAATTATGCTCTGAATAATCACAGTTAGAGTTGAGAGTAATGTCTAATTTTTTGATAATTAAGAGATAAGTTACCCCAAATAAACAATAAAATTCCTAATGCTATTCAGGCTAATCCCTCCTGGGTTATTGAAGTTCCTACCTGTAGATGAATCTCTCAAGTTATGATGATTCTGATATGGCTAACTTTTATAGAGAGTGAGACTTGGCAGATGGGTTGGAGCGAATTTCTATATTTAGGTTTTGGGTTGGGGTTAGGGATCGCCCTAAATCAGCTATGGCGGGGGAAAGGAACAAAATCGCCTCAACCCGTTGCGCTGGATGAATCTTCCAAAAATATCAATGATCAACAACAGGTGCAAACCCTGTCTTATCAATTAAAACAAACTCAACTCGCCTATCAGATGGCGTCGGAAATGAGTTTATTTAAAGCGGGGTTTTTGGCGCGGACGTCCCATGAGTTGCGATCGCCTCTCAATAGCATGATTGGCTCATTGCAACTGATTATCTCAGATCTGTGCGAAAGTCCAGAGGAGGTGCGAGAATTTATCCAACACGCTCACGCTTCGGCGTTGAAAATGGTGGGATTATTGGATCAAGTGATTTTTGTGGCTAAAACTGAATATGGTACAGACACAATGGATATTCATGCCATTCAGTTAGCAAAAGTTATGGATGAGGTAGAAGATTTAACCTGTATTCAGGCGGCAAATCGCAGTATTCGATTAAAAATTGAACCTCCTGATGATAATATTTATGTTCTGGCAGATTTACCTCGACTGCGACAAGTTTTAGTTAGTTTAGTGGATACCGCAATTGCTCAAATGAGTGAGGGAAGCGTGAATGTTTCTGCACATTCTTCCCCAGAAACAGGATTTGTTCAGATTTGGGTTGATGATCAACGTCCGATCAGTGCTTGGAGTGAGTCTTGGGATTTATTAAAATCAACCTTAGAAAAGGATCAAACTCCTCCGGATCAAGCCACATTATCCCCAGGAATGCGATTGTTAATGAATCAAACTTTATTGAGTTTAATGAATGGACGTTTAGAGGTTTTAGCTATTCCTTCTGAGGGTGAAGATTCTAATTTTAATCGCACTCAATGTTCGATTCCTTTAGCCAAACCATAACTCAATTTTTCCATAAAAGACGTAAAAACCTAGCGGTTAATAATCCTGTAATTAAAGCGATACTTACACTTAATAAAAAAGATAAAATTCCCGGATGAGTTAATATTGTAACTGGAGGTTGATTGGAATTAATTAAAGGTCTTTCAATATAACCAGAAAATGTTGATGATGCTATTCCTCCTATACCTAAACCAACTCCTAATATTGAAATTCTTTTTTCTAAGGAGCGATCAATTTCCGCCTGTTCAATTTCAACTAATCCGTGAATAGTATTAATTAATTCTGAAAATAAATTTTGACCGGGTATTAAATAACCTAAATCAACATTAATTTGTTCTATAAACTTGTTTTTTGTACGGGTTTCAAATTCATTAAAAAATGGTAAATTATCCTCTGGTATCAGAATATTATTCAATGTATTTAGATAATCTTGATAATTTTTAAGATTCGTTTCTATTGTATTTAAGTGCAGTTTCATCTGTTGAATATAATCGCCATATTCAAAGGAAGACTGAGGAATTTTAATTAACTCCTGTTTTAAATATTCCAGTTTTTCTGTTTGGTTTTGGGGTGATTTCTTGAGATTTTCTACTTTAGGTAATAACTGTTTATATAAATCCTTAGCTTGTTGATAACACCAACGAGATTGAGTATAACTATACAGAATTTTATGGCGACAACACAACAAATTAATTAACAATTGATAATAGTTTCCCTGTTCTTCTAACATTTGGGTTCGCGGAGAACAATTAAACCAAATTAACAAATTAATCGAGCGCGAGGGGTTATATTCTCCCGTATCATATTCAAAAATAGGACTTCCAAACAACTTCCCTGCTAAGATAGGATTTTCTAACAACCGTTGTGCGTCTGAACTCGGAAATAACGCCTTAACACAAGCATTTGCAAAATCTTGATAGTGATCTGATTTTGATAATAAAGGTTCCGCAAATAATATTAATGTTTGTCCTAAATCCGATTGAATATTAGCGGGTGATAAACAATAATTAGGGTTTAAAAAATCGTTCAGTTCAGACAGGTTAACAACTTCTTCAGGACGACAAAAGAAGGTAATATCAATGGCGTAGGTATCATGAATTTGTAGCGGATAAACTTCGCCTTTGAGTTGGGGTTTATCTTGGTCAGGAATAGTATTAAAAGATAAAAACCGATCTGATTTTAAAAGTTCTACATAGTCATTTGAAATATCATCTTCTCCTGGAGGAAGACCAATTTTTCCTTGATGTTGATTAAGTCGATCAATTAACGTTTCTAACTGGGGAGAATTTAATGTTTCTCCTAATTCTTGGCATTTTTCCCAAAGGTGATTTGCTGTTTCTATAGGTTCATCCCCTAACGCTAAATTATTTCTGAGTTGAAAAGCAATTAGGGTTAGTTTGGGATTTTTAACGGTTCTGATTATTGATTGATCTGCCATAAATTAGGGTTTAGCAGGAGGTTTTTTAACTGATTGTTGAATTGCGTTTTTTAACGTTTCTTTGTTAATTTGTTGATTCGGTTTAGGAATATTACCAACGTTAGTTCCGGGTATACGAGCAAGTGCTAATTCTGTGATGCGATCGCTTTTAGACTCATTTTCTATTAAAATAGAATTATTCAAGATTTCTAATTGAGCATCCACAATTTCATCATGGTTTTCATACCAACTTGCGATCGCAACCGATAAGGTTTCAAGATCATCGGGTAAGGGTTCAATTAATGCCATTAATTCTTGACGTTTTGACTCGTTAAATAATTGAGGCTGTTCCTGTAACAGTCGCATAAAGGCTTGGAGGTTTTGCTGGTAGAAAGACATGGGCTAATACTCTAATGCAATATAGAATTGATTATATCAAATTTAGGATTGATTTTGTAAACCTGCTCCAAGAAACGGGCTTTCTTCCACAGGACTTACGCAGTTACGCTATATGTAGCGTACTAATGAGTTAGCGATCGCGCTCGTAACTCAAACGAGATCGCTTTAACAGGACAACCTCTTAAAGTCCCCCAAT
>CAITND010000056.1 GCA_903893625.1 uncultured Oscillatoriales cyanobacterium | reverse complement strand
GGAAATGCGATCGCACTCTTATCTTCTCCAAAATGCGATCGCCCTTATCTTCCCAAATTGCGATCGCCCTTATTTCCTCAAGTGCGATTGCCCTTTCTTTCCCAAAGTGTGATTTTTATGATCAACTTCCTTTTTTGCCTAAAGTGCGATCTGGTTATGCCATATTATAAGTGCGTTTTGTATATACAATATCATTCAGTTTGAATGGGATGAAAATAAAAACGCCCAAAATCTCAAAAAACATGGCATTAGCTTTGAAGAAGCTCAAGAAATCTTTGATGGAATCGTTTTTAATGCCATTGATGATCGTTTTGACTACGGAGAAATCCGAGAAATCAGTATTGGTGCCATACAAGGTGTCGTTATCGTCACTGTAGCGCATACTGAAAAAAATGGAGTTATCCGCATCATCTCTGCAAGAAAAGCCACTCGTCAAGAAAAAAATACCTACTATGACTATCTCGCCCAAACGACTTGAGGAATTAGAAAATATTCCAGAATCTGCGATCGATACCTCTGATATTCCTGAATTAGATGCGAATTTCTGGGAAAAAGCAAAACTCGTAACACCACTGAGAAAACAAGCTATTTCTTTAAAAGTTGATAGCGATGTATTAGATTGGTTTAAAAACCAAGGAAAAGGTTATCAATCTCTAATGAATGCCGTGCTGCGCTCTTATGTTGAACATCATATAAAGAACAGTTAATAAATATGCGATCGCACTCTGATCTTCATGCTTGATGTTGAGATTTTTGGGCTGATTGTTATTATAGCAATTTAGGATCGAGGGAAATGCGATCGCCCTTAATTTTCTTAAGTGCGATCGCCCCTTCTTTTACCTAATCAAATGGATTCAATATAGTTAACTCATCAACGCACTTAAAATCCTTAACATTACGAGTTACCAAAACACATCCCTCAACTAAAGCACAGGCTGCAATTACACCATCACCTAGTTTCAAGCGATAATCTCGACGAATCTGGGCTGCACGATCTAAAACTGATTCTGTCAATGATACGCAGTTAAGAAGCCTCAAAAATTCTCGCATCTCATTCGCTTGTTCTTCTGTCAATGCCGGGTAACAAAGTAACTCTACCCAACTAATTGGACAGTAAAATGCCTCTGCATCTTCAACTTCAATTTCATCAAATATAGGCTGAACTTCTGACCCATCATTGAAGTAGTAAATCAGGATGTTGGTATCGAGAAGATATTTATTAATCATCCCATTCTTCTCTAATTTGCAACTGGAATTCCAAAGCATCGACACGATACGGCAAAAAACCGCGCCATCTCTTTAAATTTTTCCTGGGTAATCTTTCACTGCTATCCTGAGTCTGGGTTGTTACCCGATCGCGCATCAATGCTGACAATACTTCTAAAAGTTGTTGTTGCTCGTCAGGAGTGAGATTTTGAGCCTGACTCAGTACCTCGCTATAAGTAGACATTATGCTTGATGTTGAGATTTTTTTTGCTGGTTGTTATTATAGCAATTTAGGATTGAAGGAAATGCGATCGCACTCTTATCTTCTCCAAAATGCGATCGCCCTTTCCTTTCCAACACCAAATTAATTAACTCTCTATGTAAGCGGTTTTCTAAACCGATGTCCATCAGGTTCTACAACCACAAATGCCCCTTTTAGTTCTACTTCAGAGTAATTTTCTATAACTCCTGCTAGTTCGTTATGAACTCCATTCACCGTTTTAGGTAAAACTCGAAGGTAAATCACACCTGTTCCGATCGCCCTCACAAAAACAAGATTTCCGTAATCTCTGTCTCGCGTAACAAGGATGCGATTTTCTGCTTGCGCTACTCTCAGTATTTCTTCATCACTTGCTTGCGCTAGACCCATTTGAGCGACAACAATTACATCATGTCCTGCATCAATCAAAAATTTTGTGGTGACAGCGTATACATCTTGGTCTATCAGAAACTTCATAATTTAAGCTAAGGTCAAATGAACATCCTCAGCCGCCACCAGTGCGATCGCATACTGTAGGCAGGCTCTAATATCCTCTACTTGCAAATCGGGATAGTAGTCTCGGATAATTTCTGCAAAAGATAGTCCTTCATTTAGTAATTCCAGAACACTCTGAATAGTGATGCGGGTACCTGCTATGCAAGGCTTACCGAAGTGGATTTGAGGGTTGACCGAGATCCTATCCATGTTGACTACAGAGTTATATGTCTTTTTTATTTTAACTCATTAGATTGGCGATCGCTCTGTTTGGGAACCTCCCGCGCCCATTCTAAAAGGTTTCCCTTCAATATAGCCTCAAATATTCGCTGCATACCATCTCTCAACTATTTTTTTACTATTCTAACCCTTGAATGACTGTTTCGCCCCTTTCTTCCCCAAACGGCGATCGCACATTTCTATCTTCCCCAAAAGTGTGATCGCGTCCCTCTCAAAGAAACCGGGTTTTTGAACTAAAAATCTTGGTTTTATTCCATAAATAAAGGCTAAAAACCCGGTTTCTGCTACTTAATATTTGCGTTCTTGAGGTTCAAACATGGTAATTTTTACGGGACGATAAGCTAAATCAATACCAGCAGGTGAATAATAAGCTAAAGTATGTTTGAGGAACCTTTCATCGTTGCGTTGAGGATAATCTTCCCGACTGTGGGCTCCTCGACTTTCTTGACGGTTTAACGCCGAAGTTAAAATCATATTTCCCACAATCATCAGACTTTTTAATTCCAAAGCTTCAATTAATTCGGTATTCCAACATTTGCCTTTATCATCTAAATAAATCCGTTGATAACGATTTTGCAAGTCTTGAATTTGACTTAACCCTTCTCGCATCACCCCATCGGTTCTAAACACACCACAATGAGCCGTCATGGCATCTTGAAAGTCTTGACGAAGTTGGCTAATTCGGTAATCTCCTGATTGATCTAATAATGATTGTAATTGCAATGCAGCTTCTTTCAAATAACGTTGTTCATCTATTGTCGGTAACGGTTGATTTTGCACAAATTGAGCAATAGCAGCCCCGGTTCTTTTTCCATAAACCACACATTCTAATAACGAATTACTACCTAAACGATTTGCCCCATGAACTGACACACAAGCAGCTTCTCCAGCCGCAAATAATCCATCAACGAAACTATCCACACCACTTAAAACTTGCCCATTAATATTAGTGGGAATACCCCCCATCGAATAATGAACGGTTGGACGTACAGGCATGGGTTCTACTACCGCATCAATTCCTAATAAACGATGAGCTTCTTCCCAACAAAAGGGAATGCGACTCATAATTTTTTCCCGTCCTAAATGTCGCAAATCCAAATAAATATAAGGCCCTCCGGCACTGCCATCGGGGTTAATTCCACGCCCTGCCCGTAGTTCTAAAGTAATAGCGCGAGAGGTAATATCTCTAGGTGCTAATTCCATGCGACTTGGGGCATAAGTCGCCATGAAACGTTCCCCATTACTATTAATTAAATAGGCACCTTCCCCGCGAACAGCCTCGGAAATTAACACCCCCACCGGATATAATCCCGTTGGGTGGAACTGCACAAACTCCATATCTTCCAGGGGAACTCCCGCCATCGCCGACATCGCCAACCCGTCCCCCGTTGAGGCGTAGTCATTGGAGGTGGTATTAAACGCCCTACCATAGCCTCCTGTTGCCAACATCACCGCCTTAGCGCGAACAACGGTTAACTGTCCGTCATTAATGCGGAACATGACCACGCCTTTGGCCTGTCCCTGCTCTAATATCAAGCGCATGACATACCATTCATCATAGATGTGAACGCCATAGCGTCGCAGGTTGTTGACCAGTTCGTGTAAAATCGCATGGCCTGTTTTATCGGCGGCGTAACAGGTGCGGTTGTGAGAATGTCCTCCAAAGGCACGTTGAGCGATGCGTCCATCGGGGAGACGGGAAAATAACACCCCTAAATGTTCTAAATCAATAATTACATCCGGGGCTTCTTTGGCTAAAATTTCCACCGCATCTTGGTCAGCCAAATAGTCTGAACCCTTAACGGTATCAAAAGCATGGGCTTCCCAACTATCGCTTTCATCAATATTTTTTAATGTAGCGGCGATACCCCCCTGGGCGGCGACGGAATGGGAACGAATGGGGTGAGTTTTAGCAACAACGGCTATATTTAAACTGGGGTTAGTGCGGGCAATTTCTACCGCCGCCCGACACCCCGCTAACCCGCCTCCAACAATAATCACATCATGTTCTAGCATCTTAATCAGTTATCAGTTATCAGTTATCAGTCATCAGTTATCAGTTAAGGAGTTATCAGTTAAGGAGTCATCAGTTAAGGAGTTATCAGTTGAGGAGTTAATAAATTAACTGTAAACTTCTTAACTATTAACTGATAACTGGTAACTGATGACTGATAACTGATATGTGCCGTTTAGGAACTCGGAAATTCAGCGCGGCTGGGTTCGTCTTCAATGGATGGGTCTACGGATAGAATTTCGATATGGTTAAATAAAGTGGTGACAAATGCAAAGAGTAAGAAAGGTAAAGACAGCACAACAATTAGGCCGACCGTCGCTAACGCATAAATTTGACGGGTTGTACTCCACAGTGCTAGGGAAGTCGCTAAGGCGATAAAGATCACAATTAGCCAGATGATAATTTGGCTGTAGATATCGCCATAAGTTAGTGTGCATCGAATACGATACTTTTTCAGATCTTGCATTGGCCCTCTCTCGTAATATTACTTTAAACTTCCAGGTTAAGGGATTGATTCAATTTTGGAAAATTTCTCAACATTTTAATAACAGTTGTAATTTAACTTTACGTTTCGTCAAACGTCAGACATCGGAAATACTGAATTCTTCATTTTTTCAGGAAGTCTTAACTTTAATTCTTAATTCTTAATTCTTTCTACTGTTTTAACAGTTTCCAAGCATGAACCACACTTAATACATCCTAAAACCAGGATAACGAAATTTACTAACTTTCAATCATTTTTTATGCTCTTTATATTGCTTATTGACTCTAATGATGTTATTAATAGTATTGGATTTAGGCTTAATTTTATGAATGGTTTGGAATTACTACAACGAAAAGCAACAGGGGAATGGAATTTTAAAGAGGTGGATTTAAGAGGTGCAGATTTACAAAATTTAGATCTGAGTAAGTTAGTCTTTATTGGTGCGGACTTAAGTGGGGCAAATCTCAGCCACGCAAATTTAAGTCGATCTTCTTTACGCGGCGCTAACTTAATGGGGGCTAATTTGAGTTATGCTTTTTTAAAACAAGCCAGTTTATATGGGACACAAATGATGGGGGCAAATCTCTCCCATGCTAATTTCAATGGAGCCAATTTAACCCAAGCAAATTTAAGTTATACGAATCTTTATCAAGCTAATTTAAGTGACGCAAACCTCTACGAGTGTAATTTAGAAAATGGTTGGTTAGTGGGGGCGGATTTACGAGATACAGATTTAGAAAAAGCGAACTTCAAAGCTGCTAATTTAACCGATGCTAACTTAACAGATTCCATTGGATTTAATGATCATGATGCGATTGTTTGCAATACGATTATGCCCAATGGTGAAGTGATGTTATCCCTATTCTAAATTAACAGTCAAGGTTTTCCCACCAATTAACACTTGATCCCCTGTGACTAATTTACGTCCTCGTCGAGTTTCAACTTCGCCATTGACTTGAACATCACCAGATTGAATCATGATTTTAGCTTGTCCTCCGGTGGAAACTTCACCGATAAATTTAAGAAATTGATCGAGTTTAATGGTTCCAGACATAATTTTATTCTATCTAGCAGAATTTTCAGGTGTTTAATCTATTATAATATTAGAGAGGATTTTAATCAAGGAGTAAACAGGTTATAGATAGGTGTTAGATTGTGCGTGCGTCCACGCTTACACACCCTACTATTGGGATTTATTGTAATTAATTATTGGAAAAATATGGCAGGGGTTGATCATGTCTTTGTCCTAGATCCTTCAGGAAATTGTTGTTTTGCGGGTTATGTGGGATGGATTCATGCTCAAAAATTCTATCAAACGTTACAGCAAATTCAGAATGATTTCTCTAATATTTAATGAGCGATCGCCTTTAATCTCATCTAATCCGAGAACCAATCTCAACCCAAAGTTGGAATTTTTAAGCAAAACATTACAATACTTAAGCTGAAGACTTACCTTTTCCTGATAATTTCTTTCAGGGCGTGACCTTTGTTTTCGCTCCCTTGCCGTGATAGGTTAAAACAGGTAATATTATAATAAGTGTTAGCTGATGCCTGCACTGCGCTTACACACCCTACTGTTGAGGTGAATTATGGAATCTGTTATTAAACTTTCGGCCATGAATCCCCGTTCAATCGAAATTCGCTTAATTGAAGGTCGGGATGAGGCGTATATTCGGGTGAATGAAGATTATTTTTCCTTAGGGACGGGGCAAAAACTTAATATTTCTTCTACTTCTAGCTTACAAGAAGGGGTTAATTTATTAAATTTGATGATTAAGACCTATCCGCTTAAAGAACGAATTCTCAGAGGGTTATTTGGTCAAGATTGGTGTGGACGTTTTGAACTTTATATTGATGGAAAATTACGCGGAACCTATAATCAAAATGGCGGTGTGCTTCTGGGTTCCGGTGAATATACCGTTGCTAAAATTGAACTCAATATTGAAATCACTAATCCTCCTCCTCCCCCTCCTCCCCCTCCTCCCCCTGATGACATCAAAAAACAACTTTTAAGTATTATAAACAGATTACAAAAAATCAAGGGTATGAATCCTACCCATTTCCAAAATGTAGGATATTCAACCCCCTACATTATATTAGAGAATAATATAAAAATCAATGTTTGGAAAAACTTAGTAGAAGTTGATCATGTGTTTTTGATTGACCCGGAGGGAAATTGTTGTTTTGCGGGTTATGTGGGATGGGTTCGTCGTAAAAAATTCTATCGAGCTTTACAGCAAATTCGGAATGATTTCCCTAATATTTAATTAGCGAGCGCCCTTAATATAATCTAAATGGTCTTTTCCCTATTCCCTTCCATAAGCTACAATTCAATTAAACCCAACCCGAAAGAAATCTTATGACAAGTACAGAACAAGCCCCGTTAACGACTGAGACAGATGAAGAACTAATTGAAGGTGCGATGGCGACGGTCAAACCTTCAGAAGAAATTGAAGCGGTTCTCGCTGGGTTAGCTGAAGACCAAAAGGTGATGGTGAGAACCTCCGAAGCGGGTAAGGTTTGGCAGTTTGAATATGGCAGTGTGGAAGTTTTTGTACAACTCACCGGAGAAACCGATGAAGACACCCTCACGGTTTGGGCGTCTGTGCTGAAATTCCCAGTGAAAAATGAAGCCCAGTTAATGCGAAGATTATTAGAAATGAACTGGTTATCAACTTTAGAATCCCATTTTGCGATTGTAAATGATCAAGTTGTGGTTTTATCGAGTCGAATTTTAGCGGATATTTCTGCTAGTGAAATATCGCGAATTATTACGATTGTGGCGACGGTTGCTGATAATAATGATGACAATTTACAAGCCGAATTTGCAGTCTAAAGTTTGGCGTTTAATTCCCGTATTGAAAGCATCGGGATATCTGCAAATGGCGATTGACCATTGGTTGTTTCAACAACATCAACAGGGGAAACATCCGCCTACTTTGCGGTTTTATTTGTGGGAAACGGCAACAATTTCTTTAGGCTATCATCAAAAACATTGGCCGGAACATTGGCAACAATTAACCTGGCAAAACCAGCCTTTAGAGTTAGTTAAACGTCCCACCGGAGGCAGGGCTGTTTTACATCAAGGGGATTTAACTTATGCGGTAATTACTTCTGAATTACCCGAAAATCGCAGGGTAGCCTATCAAATATTATGTCAATTTTTAATCGCAGGATGGCGATCGCTCGGTTATGAACTACAATATGGTACGGCCGGACGCGGATATATTCACAACCCCAACTGTTTCGCCACCGCCACCGCAGCCGATTTAGTCCTGTCTGATGGCACAAAATTAATTGGTAGCGCCCAACTGAGAGGGAATAGAACCATTTTACAACATGGGTCAATCCGGTTAACGCCTGATGCAGAACTGTTTCGTCAGGTGTTTGGTTTGGAAATGCCTGCACCGATTTTAACGGCCTTACCGCCAGCAGAAGCCCTAATTCCAACGGTTATCGGTGCTTTAACCGCAGCCGCCCGTAGTTGCTTTGGGGGAGAATGGGTGATAAAACCCCTCTCGGATACGGAATTGGAGACAATTGTACAGCAGTATTCAACCCATTGGCAAGTTAGCTAAGAGGTGTTTTCTGTTAAGATCATCAACAACAAACGCATCTGAGTTAAAGATTAAAAAAAATGGATACAAAAGCATTTAGACGTTCATTGCAACAGTCAGAAACCTATCATCGGAAAGGCTTTGGTCATGAAGAAGAAGTGGCGAATGTCATGGAATCTGCCTATCAAAGTTCTTTAATTCAAGAAATTCGAGATAATAACTATATTATTAAACGCGGTAATGTTACCGTTAAAATGGCTCAATCTTTTGGGTTTTGTTGGGGTGTAGAACGGGCGGTGGCAATGGCTTATGAAACTCGCCAACATTTCCCGACGGAAACGATTTGGATTACCAATGAAATCATTCATAATCCTTCTGTAAATCAACATTTACAGAATATGAATGTTGAGTTTATTCCGGTTGAAAATGGGAATAAGGATTTTTCTGTTGTCAATTCTGGGGATGTGGTAATTTTACCAGCGTTTGGGGCAAGTGTTCAAGAAATGCAAACCCTGAGTGAGAAAGGCTGTAAAATTGTCGATACAACTTGCCCTTGGGTTTCTAAAGTTTGGAATACCGTTGAGAAACATAAAAAAAGAGATTATACCTCAATTATTCATGGAAAATATAGCCATGAAGAAACTGTGGCTACCAGTTCCTTTGCTGATAAATATTTAATCGTTTTGAATTATCGAGAAGCGGAATATGTCTCTAATTATATTCTGAATGGGGGCAACCGCGAGGAATTTTTAGCAAAATTTAATCGGGCGCATTCAGAGGATTTTGATCCTGATCAAGATTTACAATTGATTGGTATTGCTAACCAAACCACAATGCTTAAAAGTGAAACCGAACAAATCGGAAAACTTTTAGAACATACGATGATGAAAAAATATGGCCCGGATCAATTAAATCAGCATTTCCAAAGTTTTAATACCATTTGTGATGCTACTCAAGAACGACAAGATGCGATGATTAATATATTAGATGAACCCTTGGATTTAATGGTGGTCATCGGCGGGTTTAATTCTTCTAATACCACCCATTTACAGGAAATGTCTGTAGAAAAAGGGATTCCGTCTTATCATATTGATTGTTCAGAACGAATTTTAAATGATAACCGCATTGAACATAAACCGTTAGGAAAGTCTTTAGAAATTCAAGAAAACTGGCTTCCTGATGGTGAAATTGTTGTAGGAATTACTTCGGGTGCATCTACTCCTGATAAAGTCGTTGAAGAAGTGATTGAAAAGATTTTTGCCCAGAATCTTTCCACTGTTCAGGGTTAAAGATTAACGCTAGTAGTTCTTGAGTAAATTTCTCGTTTTTCTAGTTGCTAGGTTCTACCTAGCAACGCCCAAGTGCAAAGTCCAAAATAGTCATCCGTAATCAGTTATTTTGAGATAGGGTTAGAAAATCCTTACATAGATTTAGGAGTTCAGCATGGAAACAATTACGATTAACGTTGATTATGAAGTAGCTAAAGCTTATCGGGAAGCAGCACCCAATCAACAGCAAAAAATTCAAAGATTGGTCAATGATTTACTGAAGCAAATGATTCAAGAAAAAACCCTTGATCAGATTATACAACAAATGCAAACAGAAGCTAAAAATAATGGTTTAACTCAAGAAATATTAGACGATATTCTGCACAATGGATAAATTAAGATTTGTCATTGATACTAATGTTTTAGTTAGTAGTATTCTCATTAATTGTAACGCTGTTGATCAATTGAGATCCTATTCTAACTAAAAATGCTTGCTTATTTTATTATGTCTTCCAATATTTCCACAGCCTTTTTAATATTATTATAGTATGTCTGAATCCTGGCGTAAGTAATACCAACATTTCCACCATGAGCTATGGTATGTCGATTGGTAATTACACTATCAATTGAATTTTTAATTTCATCTGTTTTATCACTTCTTTCTTGAATTTTAATAGTAAACTCCTCAGCCCACTTTTGATTAAACTTTCCTAAAACCTCTAAAATTCTAGTGGTCTTACAATTTGTTATACTATCTATCTGTTTTTTAACAAAATTTTGAATATTAGGTGCAGAATGCTTATTTGTATATTCCTCTAATAAAACTCTTAAAGATTCTTCTATAAAACCTGAAACTAAAACACACAGATATTTTGACCATTCACTTTGATCAGCAGGATTTGAAGTCAAAGAAATTTTGGCAAAAAGATGATCTAATCTTTGACGATGGGACAATATTAATGGATTCATCTGTTAAGTATTTTTGTAAATCTCTCTAGTTAATTCCAGCCTCTTGATCAGATTCTTTTTGCTTGTTGTAGAGGATCGAGATAATGACCAAAAATCTTTGTCCTGAATGAGAGAGCTATAAAACTTTTTAAAACGTTCACATTCTGAGTTTTCTGTTAATTCTCTGGCAACTATCACCATAACACTCTCGAAAAGAGTTATACTAAATCCATTATTATGGAAGAATACCTTGTCACCAATGCAATCTTTCAGAAACTCAACTGTATTCAAAAAAATATGTTTGATTTCAGCTTTTGAAATTACATCTAAGTTTTTATTTTGAAGCATAAAATTATTCAGAAAATCAACCATGTTCCCTTTATAATTATCTAAATCATAGTGCAAAGCTAAAAATCTCAGGATTAACTCTTGATCTGCTGCTCGATCATCATCTTTTTTATTATAAAGTTGCTTCCATGTTTCATGACTCGATAATTCTTGAATTAACTCACTGAATAAACCATGATAAATTGCGTTTCTAATCTCTTGCGAATTCAAGGAAGTACCTGTTGTATTAAGCCTCTCGAATAGGTAATATATTCCTATTGAATCGTAGTTTTCAGATATTATGATGCAATGAATGATTGCATTATCTAAAGCACGACGTTGAGACAGTGACAGACTAGAATAGGTTAGACCATTGAAGGCAGGTATAACTCCTTTGAGTTTAAATATTTTTCCATCGGGAAAAGATTCTTGATAAAAATATTGTAATGTTTTTAATCTTTGTTGTCCATCAATAACAATATATTGATTAGAAAACTTATCCTTAGCCAGAAAAAGAGCAGGAGTTGGAAGCCCAATTAATAGAGATTCAATAAAGCGAGATGCTTCTTCTTCTTTCCAGACATATTTTCTCTGGAAACCCGGAATGATAAAATCCCCATCCTCCATTCTTTTGACTAATACATCGACAGGAAAATCGGCTCCATAGTAATCTACATTAAGCCTAGTATTCTCAGCTTCTACAAACTCATGATTGATCATTGTCTTAGTACCTGTGTCTTCTTATGATTCTACTACATTAACCAAATTATTCCTCTTACGAATTACGAATTACGAATTACGAATTACGAATTACGAATTACCGTTTTTGGAACTTTTCTGTATACTGCCAATAATTCGACATAATTCTTCTACATCGGGGTAAATGCTTTCAAATTCTTTTTCGGTAAGGTAATCAGTATCTCTTAACAGTCGTAACCAGTAGCTTGTTTCACGGGCTTCTTTATAAGCTATGGATAGTTTAGCTACAAAGTCGGCTCTTGATTGTCCTCCGATCGCTTCTTCTACGTTTGCACCGATGCTGGTACCTGAGCGTAATATTTGCTTAGACAATACATATTCTTTCTTTTTGTCTGTCAAATATTGGTACAGACGGACGATACGAATTGCAAAGGCATAACTCTTTTCTTGCACTAAATTATCAGCTTTCATCATTACCCCACACCTTATTAATGGCTTTAGAAATTTTCCCCCGACATTCCGTAATTCGTAATTCGTAATTCGTAATTCGTAATTCCTAATTATTCCTCTCCCCAAATACGGTTAAGCGTAGTTTGAATCTTTTTCTCAAAGCGGGTAATTAATTCGCGGTTGGCATTAACTAAGGTTTGCTCGGCTTCGATTTCTGCTACTATTGCTTTTTGGGTTTCGAGAGGGGGAAGACTAACCTTAAGCCTGTGTGCGTTTTTTCTGTCTAGTGAAGGAACAGCCGCAGTCCTTTCTCCAAGTGATTTTAAATCAACTGATTTAAGTAAATATAAAACAAATTTTGGGTCATTTCCCTTGAAATCTTTAACAAACAAAGATGTATTATGAGGCCAATAATGACTGGCATCAATATAGTGAACCTTGCCAATTGTTCCACTACGCCCAGTTACAACCCCTGGCCCAATTTCTTTGTAGGTATTATGAAATCCGATAATCCCATTTGAACCGACTATAGGATAGCTTCCTTCCTTCCATTCTTGTTTAGGCAAGTCGTACCCTCGCTGCAAGGTAAGCACTTCTCCCAACTCAACGATCGCCCAATCGGGATTAATCGGAATATGGGGGCGGTAGTTGTCAATAACACCCCTAGCTCCGTTAATAACTTTTTGGTAGCCTTCTATTTCTGTTACTATTTCTTCTTGTATTGCGATCGGTGGTAGGGGGATTTTGATTTTAGTAAGTGCATTTCCATTAAACTGTGGCTGACCTCCTCCACTTACAAGGTTTCTTGCTTGTTCCCAGTATTTCTCTGACTGAGCAAATGCCCAATAAAACTCAGGTATAAGTTTTTCAAGTGGGAATTTTAAACGAATTAAATAGGATGCAAATATAGCTGGATAATCTTCACAGAAAAACACTGTTTTTCCAAAAGTCGCCCCAGTTCTGGCAACAAGAAGATCACCTTTTTGAAGTAAATATGGTTTAGATTCAGGTGAAATATCAATAAATTTTTGATCAACATTTTTTAGAAACCCGTCTGAATTGATATCAGTAATTCTAATAAATCTTGCATTTCCAGTATCTGCTGCACTTGCTGTAAATCCATATTCAGGCTTACACAGACTACCAAGTTCAACGTGAGGAAAGTTTCCTTGTAAACTCTCTACTTCCCGATACCTTTCCCCACTAAAATTATAATCTCCATTCGCTGCAATCTTTACCTTCGGCACAACTAACCCAAGCGTTAACTCAAGATTATCTGTTAACTCTTGATTACGAACCGCTTGCAAATATAACTCTAACTCAATTTTTACCTTAGTAAGCTGTTCCCCCGTAACCTCACGACGTTGAGCACCTAGCCCAAAACCATCATTTTCTACCTTGAAAAAAGCCACCGTATCAGATAGTTTTGCCAGGGACTTATCGAGAATCAAAATCGAAGTTTTCACCCCAGAATAGGGATTAAAAACGCCTGCGGGTAGAGAAACTACAGCTACTAAATAATTTTCTACCAGTATTTTTCGCAAATCTTTATAAGCCGTTTGACTCTGGAAAATAATCCCTTCAGGTACAATAATTCCAGCCCGACCTTTCGGCGTGAGATGTTCAGCAATATAGTCCACAAATAGAACTTCGCTACGTTTAGCTTTAATCGAAAAACGTTTATGGGGCTTAATTCCACCCTTGGGAGACATAAAGGGCGGATTAGCTAAAATTACATCAGCAAACTGATTCCAACGGTCTTCCGATGTGAGGGTATCATATTCGATAATATGCGGATCATTGAAACCATGTAAATACAAATTCACCAAGGATAAACGCACCATATCGGGGGAAATATCATAACCCAGAAAGTTTTTAGCTAAACCTCCTTTTTCATCAGGAGTTAAGGTACTGATATTATTAGTATCCCGATTATTGCGTAAAATATGTTTATAAGCAGAAATCAGAAAACCTGCCGTTCCACAGGCCGGATCAAGAATTACTTCACCCTTTTTAGGCTGTATAATTTCCACAATAAAATCAATAATATGGCGCGGTGTACGGAATTGTCCCGCATCACCTTGAGAACCTAAAACTGATAGCAAATATTCAAAAGCATCGCCTAACTTTTCGGAATGATCATAACTAAATTCATTGATAATCTTGAGAAAACTTTTCAGGGTTTCGGGGTCACGGTAGGGCAAATAAGCATTCTTAAAAATATCTCTAAATAACCCCGGAATCCCAGGATTTTCTGGCATGGTGCTGATTCCTTGATCATAAAGACGGATCAATTCATGCCCGCCCACACTTGGACTCATTAACCTTGACCAGCCATATTCGGCAAATTCTCCGGTAAAAAACTGGCGATCGCCCCCCAATTCCTCTGATTCCGCGTCTATATCGTCCATGAATTTGTAGATAAGTGCGATCGTAATTTGTTCAACCTGAGATTTAGGATCGGGAACTTTACCTACTAGAATATCGCGGGCGGTATCAATGCGGCGTTTTGTATCAGTATCTAACATTAAAATCCTTTAATTATTGTTTGTAAAAAAGATGGCTTTCGCCCCCTCAATCCCCCAAAGTTGGGGGACTTAAATATAGTCTAGTTCCCCCAATTTTGGGGGTTAGGGGGCTGTGACAAATTCTAGTTCCCCCCAACCCCCCAATTCTAGTTCCCCCCAATTACCCCCCAATTCTGTTCACCCCCAACCCCCCAATTCTGGGGGACTTAAATACAGTCTAGTTCCCCCAATTTTGGGGGTTAGGGGGCTGTGACAAATTCTAGTTCCCCCCAATTACCCAATTTTGGGGGACTTAAACAAATTCTAGTTCCCCCCAATTTTGGGGGTTAGGGGGGCGAGATATCCTAATCATGGGAGACATTGACTTTTGCTACTTCAGCAATACGGCTCAGGACATTTGACAAATCATTCAAAACCTCTTCGTTCGTAAATCTTAGAACACAATAACCAAAGACTTGCAGTTCATCTGTCCGAGCCTGATCGTATGCTTGTTGCTGATTATGAATACCGCCATCGACCTCTATAACTAATTTGTGACTCGGACAATAGAAATCAAGAATAAATCGTCCAACAGGATGCTGACAGCGAAACTTAAGTCCGCCAAGTTGACGACCCCGTAATGCTTGCCACAACGTTGATTCAGCAGGTGTTAACTGTTGCCGTAAACGACGAGCAGCTTCCTCAATTTCTCTTGTAGTACCGCGAATCCTATCAGAGTCTTTCTGCATTTTTATAGTGCTTCTAATATTGTCTCCATAGAATAATCTATCTCAACAATCTAATTTGCTCCCCCCCCAACCCCCCAATTCTGGGGGGAGAAAGAAAGGAGTTGATGAAGTGTGAAAATACCCCATTTAAAAAAAGTCTAGTTCCCCCCAATCTTGGGGGGTTAGGGGGGCGACTTTTTACGCAACAAGGGGGGTTAGGGGGGAGGCTTTTTACGGAACAAGGGGGGCAGGGCGAGGCGGGGTGACTTTTTACGCAACAAACTGATCCAAGGAAACATAATCTTTAACATAAATAGGAATCAGGGCGCGATATTTCTCCGGCACAGCCTTCAGATCACGAGTCGAAAAAAACGCATTTGTGGCTAACTCAGTAAAATTTTTAGCCTCAATAATTTGGCGAACATGATTATTAGTAACATACGCCTTAAAGTAATTCTTAATGGCTGGTATTGCTGAGGCTTCTTCTGGTTTATAATCCGCCACAAATTTAGCAAACTCCTCTTCTAATAATTCATCCTTAGATTTAAAACGGGGAATCAAACCAAAGATTTTTTCCAGAATCTCCCGCAACCCTAAACGGCGATCAACTAATGCAGCTTTACGCAACTTTTCGAGAGTATAAAACTGCTCAGAATTATCAAAAAATTCACGATTAACGTAATCAATCACCCGCTCCCATTCTCCCGCTTCTACTGCCTCCACAATCATAGCATCTTCGCGGATCGTTTGCTCAAATTTCTCATAAAATAGGCGATCAATTTTCATTCCCCCATAGCCGATCGCCTCTTCTTTAACACGGGTAATCATATCTGAGCCAGCATATTCATAGCCGTAAATCTTATTGACCCTCTCACCGCCGTCAGTAGAAAAACTGGGTAACTTAGGCAATGTCAACACTTGATCATAATCAAATTTTTCCTCAAAATATTCACAATTTGCAAAAAAATCAAATAATTTAAAAGTTGTTTTCTCTGGTTGCTTCACCCCTTCCTTAATATCCTGATCAAAAAGCTGATCGAGAAAATTGTGTTTCCTTGTACCACGCCCTTTAATCTGAATAAAATCCGTAGGCGAAAAGATTGGGCGAAACAGTCCCAAATTGAGCAAATCAGGACAATCATAACCCGTCGTCATCATCCCCACTGTGACACAAACCCGCGCCTTACTGGTTCGATAAGTTGGTAAAAAATTAGCCGAACCTAGTAAATTGTTATTGGCAAAATTAATAGTAAACTGTTGAGCATCAGAAATTTCTGAGGTGACTTGTACCGCAAAATCTGATTGATATTTACCAGGAAACATTTTATCAGCAATTTCATTAAGAATCTGTACCAATTTAACCGCATGGTGTTGACTAACCGCAAAAATGATTGATTTGCCAATCTCGCCACTAATCGGATCTCGCAGGGCATTTTCCAGAAATAGTTTACAAAAAAGCTGATTAGTTGCAGCAGAAAAAAAGCTTTTCTCAAACTTTCGTAATTTAAAAGATTCTTGACAATTTTCCCCTTGCTCATCCTTAAATTCAACAATAAAACCATCTTTAGATAAAAGTTGAGTCGTAACCTCACTACGAGCATCTACCACCGTCGGATTAATTAAATAACCATCTTTTACCCCATCCAGTAAGGAATAGCAAAAAGTAGGCTGACTATTCTCACAGCCAAAAGTGCGGTAAGTATCCAACATCAAACGACGCTCAGATTCCCTGGGATCTTTCGTCTTTGACTTGGCTTTATCAAACTGTTTGAGATAATCCCGGGGTGTCGCCGTCAAACCCAATTTATAACCAATAAAATAATCAAAAACAGCCCGCGCATTTCCCCCAATTGATCTATGAGCTTCATCGGAAATAACCAGATCGAAGTCTGTAGGCGAAAATTTCTGCTGATATTTATTGTTAGTTAGTAAGGATTGAACCGTAGTAATTACAATTTCTGCATATCGCCAATCATCTTTATTTTCTTTATAAACTATCGCCTTATAATCATTAGCAAGTATCTTAACAAAAGCCTTTTTAGCCTGATCTTCAAGCTCTAAACGATCTACCAAAAAAAGCACCCGTTGAGCATTACCAGTCCGTAAAAAAAGTTTAATCACCGCCGCCGCAGTGAGGGTTTTTCCTGTTCCCGTCGCCATTTCAAATAAAAATCGATCTTTCCCCTGTTTTACCGCACTTTGTAAGGCATAAATAGCTTGTTTTTGATAGGATCTAAGGAAACGCAAACCGTTAGTATTAATAAAATCCGATCTTTCTGATTCTTTTTTCCAAGCCGCTTCTGTTTGATAGTTGGGGCGTTGGGTTAAGACTACATAATCATCATTAACAACTTCTTTCACAAGCAATGTCCGATCTGGAACAGTTTTTTGATAACCTATTACCGAGTTAGGCGTGGGAAAAGTTGTAATAATTTCAGGATTTCCCCGTTCCAAATCCCAGAAATAATGCAAATTACCATTAGAAAGAATCACAAAACGGCAATTTTGAGACTGTGCATATTTCCGAGCTTGCTCTTTACCAATTAGAGGATCTTTGCTTTCAGCCTTTGCTTCCAAAACAATCAAGGGAAAACCTTTATCATTTAATAATAAAAAATCAATATAGCCCTTACTTATTTTCTCAAAATTCTCTCCAAACTCGTCCAGATCGAGTGACTTGATCTGCACATTCGGCTCAAGGCAGATATTAGCAGGTTTATCTCCTTCAGCAAAAAAACGCCAGCCAGCAGCTTCGAGCAGCTTATTGATTTTGATTCGGGCTGTGGCTTCTTTTTCGGACATTCTGATTCCTATGTCGGGCGGGTACGACTATACAATTATACCAGATACGAATTACGAATTACGAATTACGAATTACGAATTACGAATTACGAATTGGGAATTGAGAATAGCCACCAGATCCTGATTAATGATCTGTAGCAAACATTTAGGGATTTCATATAATTCACTACTACAGTAGGGCATAGTAATACTAAAATTCTACACCCTAATTCCTCCCTCAATGGCAAGTAACGCACTACCATAGGCGGCTTCTGTATGAATAGAATTAACCATATTAACGTTTAAATAGCGCTGACGAATGGTTGTCCAAACGGGATTTTTTGCCCCTCCTCCGGCGGTATAAACTTGAGTTAGGGGAGTTGCTCCAAGTTGTTGTAAAAGTTGATAACCTTGGGCTTCAATTTTGGCAATTCCTTCTAATAAACCCTGTAGAAATTCAACGGAATTATCGGGACGGGGTTGTAAACGGGGAAGTAATTCGGGGTCGTTAATGGGGAAGCGATCACCTTTTTTAATTAAAGGATAATAATCTAAGTTACTATTAGAATTAGGGTTAATTTGACGGCTGAAATTTTCCAGTTCCATATCACTAAAAAATTGGCGTAAGACCGCACCCCCAGTATTAGAAGCACCTCCAGTTAACCACAAATCTCCTAAACGATGGCTATAAATACCATATTTGGTATTATTTACAGGGGTATTACTGAGAAGTTTTAAGACTAAAGTTGAACCTAAAGATGTTACTGCTTCTCCTGGAATTTTTGCCCCACTCGCTAAAAAAGCAGCTATACTATCGGTAGTTCCTGCACAGACCCTACAGGTTTTTGGTAACTGTAACTGTTCGGCAATTTCGGGGGTAATGTTTCTAATCGGGGTTCCTGGAGCAACCACATCAGGAAGTTTCAGTAATTCTAAATTGATCAGGGATTGTAAACCGTTAATTAACCAATCTGGATAGGTAAAACTTTCTACATCGTAACCTAATTTTAAACTATTGTGATAATCACTAATGCCTAATTTTCCATGCAGCAAAAATCCTAACCAGTCCGCTTGATGTAGAAAATAAAAGGGAGCAGATTGTTTTTGTTTGATGTCCCGATTATCAATTGTTAACCACCAGATCAGTTTAGCTAAACTGGAGGTAGCACTGATGACCGGATGCTCAGAAGGCGCGATGGTTTTTAACAATTCCATGACAGTGACACCTCGGCTATCATTGTATAGTATTGGACAATCTACGGGTATGCCATTTTGATCGCAAAGTAACACAGTAGCAGAGGTTCCATTAATAGCGATCGCATCAATTTGACGGCGAAAATGTAACGGAATTTGTTGAATCACTTCAAACAGAGCCGTTTTCCAAATCGATATCCATTCCGAGGAGTCTGTTAACGGGGGAAAAGGAAATTGAGTTTCCGCCACCACTGTCCCTTGAGCATTAATCGTGATTGAACGAGCGCCAGATGTGCCAAAATCAATCCCGATATAAAAATTAACCATTCTTTTGATCCGACTTCAATTCATATTTTTTTATTTATAGTACAATGTTGGGTTTGTGAGTCCTAAGATGAGCGGTTGGTTTGTTAAGTTTTAATAAAAAGTGCGGAAAATAATAAAATTGACCTGGACGTTTTTTGCTCACAAAGTTATAAATTAAGGGTCAGTAGTTGAATTTTAATCAGATTCACTGCTGCTTATTGTAATTTTGAGCCATTACATAGAGGATTTCATGGATACGCTTGCTTATAATCATCTCGTTTCTGCTTATGAGTCTCCTCGGCAACCCCATCTCAACGGGAGCTTGGTACTATTCCGAGGTATAAATTGGAGTCAAATGTCAACGGCTTGCTGGATGCCGATTGTTGCAACAGCCATAGGCTTATCTGTGGTGAGTGTCAGCCAACCCGCCAGCGCAGCCCTTTACCGAGGCGATAGTGGCCATGGTGTTAAACAGGTTCAATATGCGTTACAAAACCAAGGCTATTTAGATGCCAGAGCAACGGGTTACTTTGGCTCCTACACAAAACACGCTGTCATCGCTTTTCAACAGGCTAATGGCTTATATCCCGATGGAGTAGTCGGCCCTGAAACGGCATCAGCGTTAGGGGTAGGTTATCATGAACATGAACATACCCATACTGATTATGCCAGTTATGGCTGTAGTCGTCATTGCGGCGGTGGCGGTGGCTATTTATCGCGGGGTGACAGTAGCCATCAGGTCAAACGCTTACAAAATCGTTTAGCCAACCTGGGTTATTTTAATGCGAACTCCACAGGCTACTATGGGAAACTGACAGCCCATGCTGTTAAAGCGTTCCAAGAAGATTGTGGACTTTCCGCCGATGGTATTGCTGGCCCTGCAACTCTGGCAGCATTAGGAATTTAGCCTCTTTTGTAGAGACGTTGCAGGCAACGTCTCTACGCGGTTGGTATTAACGTAACCACAATTTAATCGTTTTGTCTTTACTTCCACTGACTAAACTATTCCCATCGGGGCTAAATTTAACCGAATAAATATCATCTTGATGTCCGGTTAAGGTATTTAATAATTCTCCTGTTTCCAGGTTCCACAATTTAATGGTTTTATCCCGGCTTCCACTGGCAATAATATTATTATCGGGACTGATAGCAACGGATAATACATCATTAGAATGTCCGGTCAGGGTATGAATTAAAGCTCCGGTTTCTAGGTTCCAAATTTTTACGGTATCATCTAAACTTCCACTGACAATAGTTTTGCCATCGGGACTAATTGTTAGCGATCGCACAGCTTCTAAATGTCCGGTGAGAGTATTTAATAATTCTCCGGTTTCTACCTTCCAAATTTTAATCGTTTGATCTTTAGAACCTGTGACTAAAAGTTGACCATCGGGACTAAAAACAGCCGCATAAACCTGATCTTGATGATCGGTTAAATTCTGTAAAATTGCACCCGTTTTTCGATCCCAAATTTTTACGGTTTTATCCCCACTCGCACTGGCAATTTTTTGATTATCAGGACTGACATCAACTGACCATATTGTGGCTAAATGTTCTAAGGGTAAATAGGCTTGTCCAGTGGTCAAATTCCATTCTAATATGCGCCATAACCCACTCCCAGAAGAAATTTCTGTGCCATCAGAGTTGAAATCCACAGAATAAATCGCAGAAGAATCTCCCACTAAACTTTTAGTTTCTGTTCCGCTTTTAATATCCCAGAGTTTTAGGGTTGTATCTTGACTCCCACTAGCTACCGTTTGACCATCGGGAGTGAAGGTAACAGCCCAAACTGCATCGGAATGTTGGGCAAAATCTTGAGGGGTAACGGTTTTCCAAAAGACTTTATCCCGACATTTTTGAATCAGATTTTCAAGGGCTTGATTCTGACGATAATTTTCGGAAATCTTTTGAGCTTCATCTAAACATTGATCATAATTTCCGGTGGATAAAAATTTATTAACAGTATTCAAGTGTTGGGTTTCTAATTGTTTTAAATTCTGCCATTTTTGATATTCATAGATTACTAGAATAATTCCTAATAGACTCAGCAATCCTAAGCCCAACCAAAGCAGTTGGGAGAGACGAGGTTTTTTGAGTGATTTAGACTCTATATTTTGAGATAGAGGTTGAGGAAGTGTGAACCTAAATTTCTGAATGAATTGAATGAATTGACTTAAAATTGATTGCGGTAAAACCTGCTTTTCAATGATAGCAATATCTTCATTATTCAAGCCCAAGAGTTGTTGTAATCGTTGTAATTCTTCACGGGTTTCAGGGGTAAAAGGATACTCTTGTTGTATTGTTGCAATTAAGGCTTGTTCATACCGTTCTCCCTTTTCCCGATATTTACGATAGGGGTTTAAAATCTCATCTTCAATCGCTTCTGCTTCTTCGGGTAACAGGTCTAAATTAAAGCGTAATTCTTCTAAAATTTGCCGACCTACAATCGAAATTTCACCCCGATGATGGTTGGCACAACTTTTAACTTCTTCTTGATATATTTCTAGTTTAGAGAGGTTAGGAGAAGAGGATAAACGAATCGTTTTAAGAGCCGATAAAACTTCATCCGTAGATTGATAGCGTTGGTGATAATCAGAGCGAACCATTTTATCTAAAATCTCGCCCAATTCAACGCTAACAATAGCTAAATGTCGCCAAAATATTTCTCCTGCATCTGAGCCATTATTTCTTCGCAGTTTTGGCAGTTCCGATGCAGGTAAACCCGTTAACGCTTGAATCGCAATCATCCCCAAGGCATAAATATCACTATTAAAATGGGGATGACATTGGAATTGTTCAATGGGCATATATTCAAGTGTTCCGACGCGACTGGCGGGGGAATCTTGATGGGAATTTAGATTGATTTCTTGAACCGCCCCAAAATCCAGTAACATAATTTTCCCATCGCTTTGACGACGGATTAAATTACTGGGTTTAATGTCACGATGAATCACGCCCTGTTGATGCACAAACCGGAGAATTCCTAACACATCGGTTAGTAAATTTATAACTTTATTTTCGGGTAATGGCCGACCAGGTACAATCTCATTTGTTAAGGAGTGACCCGCAACATAAGATTCAACTAAATAAAATTCTCGATTTTCTTCAAAATAAGCCAATAGTTGCGGAATTTGATCATGTTGGGAGAGTTTTTCTAAGATCTTGGCTTCTTGTTGAAAGCGATGACGAGCTACATTAACGAGTTTGGCATCTTCTGGAGCGAGATGCAAATGTTTAACAAAACACAACGACTCACCGGGTCGCCGAGTATCTTTGGCGAGATAGGTTTTCCCGAACTCTGTTGACTCAATCACGTCTATGACTTGATAGCGTCCGTCTAAAAGCTGACCAACCATAGCAAAAATCTTGACCCTATTTTGTTTGATTATGCCATTAATCGTGAAGGATTGGGGAAATTAAAATCAAAGTAATGAGTCAAGAAGGTAGACCGCAGCTAATGCTTCTGAAAATCCCCAAAATCTTATAAGTAGGATGGGCTGCGCCCATCACAAATATTATATAATAGTGATGGGCATAGCCCATCCTACATTTATAGATTTTGACACGCAAACTCGATGAACTATTTAATTTTAATTCCTCGAATTGAATAATCGAGTAATTCCATTGGGTGCATTAAAGGAGTATCCTTTCCTTGCAATTGTAAATGTTTTTTAATTTGCAAAGAACAACCCGGATTAGCAGAAGCAATTAATTCCGCCCCAGTATTAGTTAAATTTTCTACTTTTTGCTGTCCTAATTCTTCTGAAACTTCCGGTTGTAATAAATTATAAACTCCCGCACTCCCACAACATAAGGAAGCATCTAAGGGTTCTCGTAAGTTTACCCCTGGAATTTGTTGCAGAAGTTCACGAGGTTGAGAACTAATTTTTTGCCCATGTAATAAATGACAAGCATCTTGATAAACCAGGGTTAATTCTCCAGTTTCCGTTAAGGGATATAGGGGTTTTGTTAAACCAATTTCTACTAAAAATTCCTGAATATCTTTAACTTTTGCGGCAAATTCTTCAGCTTGTTCTCGATATTGAGGATCATCTTTTAAGATATGTCCATATTCTTTTAAGGTATGACCACAGCCCGCCGCATTAATAATAATAGCATCCAAACGAGTCCCCGAAAATCGATCAATCATTTGTTTAATTAACATAAGAGACTGTTCGGTTTGTCCTTGATGTTCGGGTAACGCTCCACAACATTCTTGATTTCTCGGAATCACAACTTCACATCCATTCGCAGTTAAAACTCTCACCGTTGCTTCATTAACGGGATTAAAAAATAACCGTTGTACACAGCCTAAAATCATGCCAACGCGATAACGTTTTTCTCCTTTAGCGGGAATAATTACCGGAAACTCCTCTCGAAACGCATCAGTAGTAATTTCAGGTAAAATTGATTCCATTGCTGCTAAACGGGGAGAAATTTTGGGTAATAAACCCGTTGTTCTAACTATTTTTTTTACTCCTAATTTTTGATAGATGAAAAGCGGTATTAAAAAGGCTCTTAAACGCTTAGGATAGGGGAATAAATTAAAAATTAATCCTCGAATTAAACGGTCAGATAAACTTCGAGGAACATTTCGTTCAATTTGGGGACGAGTGGCGGCAATTAATTGATCATATTTAACGCCCGACGGACAAGTTGTGACACAAGCTAAACATCCTAAACAACTATCAAAATGTTGGGCGGCTGTTTCCCCTAGAGAAGCCTCGTTTTTGGAAATAGCATCCATTAAATAAATCCGTCCCCTCGGAGAGTCCATTTCTGTTCCTAGAACCCGATAACTGGGACAAGTTGATAAACAAAATCCGCAGTGAACACAGGTGCTAATGAAATTAGGGTCGGGAGGATTTATTGAGTCAAAACCAGGAATTTCAGCCGGGTTTAAATGGGGATTTTGCCCTAAAAAATTACTTTGTTTTGCAGGAATAGTTTGAGATTCAACAACGGGTTCTGAGGTTGGCATTTTAACAGCATTCTCCTTGAGTAGTTTATGAATTAAATTCCACCAACAAATCGATTAGGACTCAATTGATTTTGAGGGTCAAATTGGTGTTTGATTTGACGCATTAGATTTAAAGCATTTCCTGAATATCCCCAAACCTCTAACTGTTGTTTTAGCTCTACAGGTGCTTTTAAAATCGATAAAAATCCCCCTTGAGATTGACACCAATTTCTTAAGTTTAACAGGGTTTCTGGAGAAACGCTTTCAAACCGTAACACCCCTAAACCAACTCCAGCATGAATAACGCCGAGGGTTTGACACTGCATTAAGGTTTTGACCGCAGAGGTGGGGGTAATACCAATTTTACAAAGAATAGAAGCATTAGATTCATGCTGCCAAATTTGCTGTTTTAATTGTTGCCATAAATTCGCCTCATCGGAGTCAAAATAAATTGCTTTTAACCCTAATTTTTCTCCCATTTCCATTAACCGTTGACTCTGTTGTTGCACACTTTCTGGAATACTTTGAAATCGAACAATTAAGCCAAGCTGATCTCCAAATCCCAATAATTTTGATAGATTTGTCGAGATTAAATCTACAGAAACCGGGGTTAATGCAGAGGATAACAACGTTTGATTAGCTTGTGCAATTGCTTCTGGTTCTCCTGTTAGAATTACAGTTCCCGAAAATTCCGCTTGGGGATAAACCCGCAGGGTAATTTGACTAATGATTCCTAAAGTTCCATAGGAACTTGTGAATAATTTCATTAAGTCATAACCCGCCACATTTTTAACAACTCGACCTCCAGCTTTGGCGATTTTCCCATCATAACGAACAATAGAAATCCCCAAAATCATATCGCGGATACTGCGATAACGTTGTCGAAGAAAATTTGTGTCTCCTGTGGCAATAATTCCGCCTATTGTTGCCAGTTCTGGATAGGTGGGATCGAATCCTAAAACTTGATTTTCCTGGGCTAAAATCCCTTGCATTTGGGAGAATTTCATTCCCGCTTCTACGGTAATTGTTAAATCTCCAACGGCGTGTTCAATCAGTTGATTCATCCGTTCCGTACTAATAGCAAAATGGACGTTTTTAATCAGTCCTCCCCAATCAATTTTGCTCCAGGAACCACAGGGTAAAACACCCAATTGTTGTTGATGGGTATAAGCAACAACCTTAGCCAATTCTTCTTGAGTTTGAGGATAAATAATTCCTTGAATTGTTGTTCCTGGGGTCAGGGATTGAATCATCTGTTGTTGTCGCACGGATTCGATTTTGTCCCAAGGTTGGACATTGCCTTTCCCTACGATTTTCTCTAATTCCTGTCGATTTTTATGGTCGGTGGTAGAAATCACGTTCATTCAAAAAACGAATAGATTGATTTTAGCAAAAATTAAGTTATAACTATTCTATAGCAGGGAATAGGGAATAGGGAACAGGGAATAGGGAATATTAGATTTATTTTAAATTGGAATCAGAAAACTTGCCCTCAACCTCCTCAATGTTAAGAGTTAGAATCCTGACCCTCAGAAGCATCTGAATTTTGGGAATATCCGTTGTTTTGATTTCGAGCAATTTGTTCGATAATGGTTTGCAATTCAGGAGATAATTCTAAAGGGACGCTTCCCCGAATATTGACATCTCGTTGAGGAAAAGGAATCTCTATTTTATATTGTCTAAAAAGAGCTTCGATTTTAAAATAGAGATCACTTTTAATTAAAAATTGACGACTCGGTTTATCTGTCCAAACTCTTAATTCAAAATTCAATGAATTGTCTCCAAACCCTTTAAATAAAACTTGAGAGACGGGAATCGATAAAATTTCAGAATTGGCTTTTGCTGCCGACAATAATAACTCCTTGACAATCTCCACACTAGACCCATAAGCAACCCCAATAGATAAGCGTAAACCTGAAACCGGATTATCATGATGCCAATTAATTAATTCCGATTCTAAAAAACGAGAATTCGGCACAATAATAGAGACTTGATCTAAAGTTTTAATCACCGTACTGCGAGCACCAACTCGTTCTACAGTTCCCATATAACTACCAACTTCTACAAAATCTCCCACTTGAATCGGACGTTCAAATAACAAGATTAAACCACTGCCAAAATTTTTAGCAATATCTTTAAATCCAAACCCAATTCCCACTCCTAACGCACTGGCTAAAATCGTTAAAGAACTTAAATCTAAACCCCAAACTTGTAATAAAACAATCGTTCCTAGAGAAATAAACGCATATCTAAAAATAACTGAAACAACTTCTTGAGCACCTCGACTAATTCGGGTGGCGTTTAAAACACGGGATTGTAAAAGGTCTGTTATGACTTTGGCAAAAATAATTAATCCCCAAACTAAACCCGATAAAATCAACAAGTCAGGAATAGAATAGGAGGCTTTATTAATCGTAATTAATTTAGAAGTTAAGGTTGAAATTAAGGTTCCTGTTAATCGATAGCTTAAAATTCTTGTAAACGGAAATTGATTGGTAATATAAAGAACAATAGCCGTCCATAGGCCTAATCTTATCCCTACCAATGTTAAAGTTAAGAATAATTCTAAATTATGAGACAGATCTGTCTGATTAGATCCATTGGAGGATGGGAAAAAAAAGCGGAATAAACGACGGAGATAATAACGCCAAAATCGGCCTAATCCCCAATGCAATAAAACACCTATAGACAGCACTAAAAAAGCTTTAATAGCTGTTTTTTTCATGAAATCAATACTGCGTTCTTTTCGCGATATATTCACTGCTTCTTGAATTTCAGAACGCCAAATTTGAGCTTGATCTTCAGGAATATTTTGATTTTGCGTATCTTCCTGAGTCACGGTGAGCAAATAGGAATTATTCACCCAAAGAGTGGGTTGTTGATTAATTGGTTTAACTTGAACTTCTATCGGTTGTGTTGATGTTGCCGCCTGTTGTAATTTGGTACTAATCATTTCTGCTCGTTCTTGAGCCGTCAAATTTTCGGCTCCACTCACTTTAAAAATAGCTCGTCCATCTAAAGTTACCGCAGCTATATTGGATTGAAATAAGGGTTGAAATTGCTCCTGTGCTGAGGCTGGAAATCCAAACCAATAGAAGCAGCAGATGAAAACTAGCAAAATGGTTTTGCTGAGGTTTATTCCTAACCTGAATTGAAGTTTTTTTAAATGTTTCACAATTACAATCGATACATATTATACAGTAGCATCAACAAATCAATCTGTTTGAGCCTGTTTGGATGATCCCATAATTCCCTTGATTCGTCTTGAGAGAATCAACAAAATTTGAACGGCTCAAGGTTAAGGTAGCCACTTCGTTCACGATTTGTCTTCTTTCGGAAGGTTAGGTTGGGGTTGGAGAAAAATTGAATTTTGATAGAGACTTGAAGAGAGTATTATCAAAGATTAATCCTTAAAACCCGAAACTTTACCAAAACCACTCTATAATGTCAATTTTAAATATTTTAAATTTTTTGAGTCCGGGTTTACCTGTCCCTCTATACTTGTCATCGGGGTTTGACTCACAGCCAAACCCCTGATTCACCTAAACTTGAGCAGCTTTGGGTGAAATTAAAACCTCAGTATTGCCCTGAGCGGATTTACCGTTGCTCCCGGCTTCTCCATTGCGGGGTTGAATCACACCATAACCACCGTGATGACTACGTTTGTAGATCACATTAATTTCTTCAGTTTCGGCATTGCGGAACATATAGAAATCATGATCAATCAATTGAAGCTGTTCCAAAGCTTCATCAATTGTCATGGGAGGCATTGCAAAATATTTCGTGCGAACAACCTCTTGAGGCAATTCAGGAGAACGATTCCCAACCAAGTCTTCAACCACTGGATGTTCGTTAACAACCTCACCTGTTTTGGGCAGATTGTGGGTTTTATCCTGACGTCTTTCTTTGTACTTCCGCAGTTGGCGAGCAATTTTGTCAGCGACTAGATCAATGCTCGCGTAAAGATTTTCACTACTTTCCTGAGCGCGAATCACAGTTCCGTTGGCATAAATTGTCACTTCTGCGGTGTGTTTTGGATTTATCCGAGGGTTCCGAGCAACTGACAAATGTACATCAACCTCTGTTGTCAATTGTTCAAAATGACTGACAGCTTTGGTGATCTTCTGATCTACATATTCGTGAATTGCAGTCGTAACTTCCAAATTTTTACCCTGGATAACAAGCTTCATAAAGCTCCCTCCCGCTCATAATATGGGCATAATCTCACCTTAACACTAACCCGATACCAAACTTCACCCGTTTAAAATCTTTTTCATCCCGTGACAATTCTTGACTTTTTCGGGTTAAGTTTTGTCAAAAACCGCTTGATCTTTTTTCTGATCTCTTGTACCTTTTGTGTTTCTCCTTCGCCTCTATTTAAGTATTCTTACTTATTATATTAACAGCAATGGGTTAATCTATCTATATGTTGACGTTTTTTTTTAACGGTTGCCGTGGGTCTCCCTTGTCAAATTTATTACTTCGGCTCGGTTCCCTATCCCTTAGCTTGGAACTGGCAGCAATCTTTGGTTCAAGACCGAAAGCTCAACCCCGATCTCGATGACGTATTGATGCTGTTGGAACATCCCCCCGTCTATACCTTGGGACAAGGGGCTGATCGGCAATTTCTCAAGTTTGATCCGCTCCAAAGTCCCGTTGAACTGCATCGGGTGGAACGGGGAGGGGAAGTCACCTACCACTGTCCAGGGCAGTTAGTCGGCTATCCGATTTTAAACCTCAAACGCTATACCCCCGATTTACATTGGTATTTACGGCAGTTAGAGGAAGTGTTAATTCAAGTTTTAGGAATCTATGGACTTCCCGGAGAGCGAATTCCCGGTTTAACTGGAGTTTGGATTAACGGGATCAAAGTGGCGGCTATTGGGATTAAAGTTAGTCGTTGGATTACCATGCACGGTTTTGCCTTGAATGTCTGTCCCGACTTGAAGGGGTTTGAAGCCATTATTCCCTGTGGCATTGCCCATCGACCCGTCGGCAGTTTAGCCCAATTTATTCCCGGTATTACCTTAGAACAAGTGCGTCCCCAGGTGGCCAAAACCTTTGCTCAGGTCTTTGGACTGGAGTTGATTCCTCCTGAATTAGAATTAATGATTGATTAACAATTCTGTTGAGGTTGACAGATCAATTCAAGTTGACTGGTCATGACTAAAAATCATGCTATAATGTAAACTGGATTAGGTATCGGTAGCCCAGTTTATGCTGGAATCAGGAAAAATTTTTCTGTTAAGTGTAAGTCCTACTCGCTTACCTCCGAATTCCAATCTCTGCACACCACTCGATTTTAAGAGGTAAGTAATGACTATTTACGTTGGCAATCTATCTTACAGCGTCACAGAAGACGATCTCAAAGAAGTCTTTGCTGAATATGGTACTGTTAAAAACGTTCAGCTTCCTATTGACCGGGAAACTCAACGCAAACGGGGTTTCGGCTTTGTGGAAATGGACACAGATGCTGAAGAAGCCAAAGCTATCCAAGAGTTAGATGGTGCTGAATGGATGGATCGCGTTCTCAAAGTGAATAAAGCTCGTCCCCGTGAAGAGCGTAAACCCTCTCGTGGCGGTGGCTGGGGCGGAGGCAACTCAAACTATTCACGTCGCCAATAAGCAGTTTTAATCACTATTCAACCTGCTCTCAAGTCTTCTTCTGACCGGACAGGGAACTCTACCCTGTCCCGTTCCTGTCGGCTAAATTAGGGCAGCTTGTCCAACCCAATCTATAATTCAAGTGGGAGAATATGGAATGAGCCAAGTCGTTCTCGGTGAAACTGAACAATTAGAGTCCGCCCTACGCCGCTTTAAGCGAAAAGTTTCACAAGCTGGGATTTTTGCCGATCTGAAAAAAAATCGTCATTTTGAAACCCCCGGACAAAAACGCAAGCGGAAAGAGGTAGCTCGCCATAAAGAACGTCGTCGCCTTCGTAACCGTAGACAACAATTTCAAAATAGTGAACCCTAAAGGAGAAAGCGGACTATACAGTGAGCAGTTAGTCATTCCTCATCCGTCATCTGTCAGATTCGGTTTACGACTAACGGTTTACTGTCCCTGATCCCCAACGCCTTAATTTTTACCTAGCCCAACGCTCGACTCTCGGCTGAGGACATGATTATCCTCCCAGGAGATTCGTTCTGGGGGGAGAGATTGCCATGGTTGCTCAATGTGATGGGCGGGCATTGTTAAATATAGATCTAAATATGGAACTTCTGTTCTATTAGGTGCTATCCCCGTTGAAGTTGGAAGCCATCACTTACTCGTAGAGAAGTGATGGTAGTTCACTTTTCATCTTCAGTAAAAACAGGCGGCCATAATTCATTAATTGGTAATTCCCAACCGGGAAAAAGTTCGGGAATTGTTAGAACATCTTGATTTCCCAGTATAATCGGTTCCTCTGTAGAGCGATAAACTGTAACGGTTAACAGATCAGGATCGATCAGAATAGCGACTTGCGCTCCTAATTCTAAAAATTTATTGATCTTCTTTTTTATCAGATTGATCCGGTCACTTTGAGATTTAATTTCTACCACTAAATCAGGAACTAATTCAGCAAAATAACGCACACTTTGTCTAAGGCGAGATGCACGAACAAAAGCAACATCTGGGGCGGTAAGATTGCTATCAGGTAAAATAAAACCCCCTGCGGAGTCAAAGACACGGCCTAAACGACGAGGTTTAACCCAATTCCCCAATAGTCTAATTAATTCGGCTCCAATTTCACTTGATATAATATCTGATGGCCCCATAATTTCAATCTTCCCCTCGACTAATTCTAACTGATAATCTAAACCCGCTTCCGAGAGGTTTTTTTGAACTTGCTCTAAGTCTTTTATGGTCATCAGAGACATAATAATCATCTCCTATTACATTTTTTGTTAAATTTTGATTTTAATTAGGAAAGCGATCGCGCTAAAATTAACCGTTCAGAGTCCTGTTAACGCATCGGTATTGGGATCGGGTAAAGGTTGTTGTTGCACATCCAAATTAGACCAAGACTTTGAGTGGCCCGAAGGCGGTCTTACGGATAAGCGAGTGTTTTGTTGTAACCGTCCTTGATCCTGTAACTTCACCAATTCTTCTTGATAAATTGCCATTAACCGAGCCAAACTTTCAGCAATTTGATCCCAACTTTCATCACTGACAATTTTATCAGCAATCCCTTGAAACAGATCTCCTTGTTTGCTTTTCTTGACAAATTCTTTCAACCGTTTACCCGATTTTTGTAAAACTGCTTGGTAAACTTCCCCATTTGACCACCAAACACCCGGTTGCGTTAATAACCAGGTAAGAATGTATTCTTGGGCGTGTTGTTCCTTAACCCAAGTGGCGAGATACTGTAATTCTTCCATTGGTTCAATCTAGCTACACTAAAATTTTGTATACCCAATCTTTAAAAAAATCTGACTTAAATTATACACCCAGTAAAATCAACGCTAAGGTAAAAGGATTACTGCCTTCAGTAACCCACAATATTACAGTCAATAGAACTCTGTCAGCACCCCGCTCTAAAGAGACGGGGCTTCATGCCTCTCCTTTGGATAGCTCGTACCCGCCTAAGCCTTAACTGGCTACGTTATCGGGAAGCGTTAAAGTTCTTACCTTGGGATGCGAAGCTAGTCCCAAGCTCTAAAACTCGAAAGTTAAACAGTTTTACGAGGGGTAAGACAGTGCTTTCGAGATAGTTACCGACCG
>CAITND010000055.1 GCA_903893625.1 uncultured Oscillatoriales cyanobacterium | reverse complement strand
CGGTCGGTAACTATCTCGAAAGCACTGTCTTACCCCTCGTAAAACTGTTTAACTTTCGAGTTTTAGAGCTTGGGACTAGCTTCGCATCCCAAGGTAAGAACTTTAACGCTTCCCGATAACGTAGCCAGTTAAGGCTTAGGCTGGTCAGCTATCCAAAGGAGAGGCATGAAGCCCCGTCTCTTCAGAGCGGGGTGCTGACTGAATACTTCGTTGAGCGGGGAATTGATTCACCCAGTCAAGATCTTAAAAATTAGGGTAACATTGATACAGGTTTTGAATTCGGTATAACTGGACAAAGTAAAAACTCAGCTAGATTTGTTGGGTGCATTTCATACCTAATGGTATAGAAGTCTAGGAAAGCCCAATTTGGAAAAAAACCTAACCAATGTTTTAAATCTTGGAAAACAAGCTAGGGATGGACAGTCCCGAAGTAACGCTTCTGGAGAATTGACCTGTACTTTTGTAGGAGCAATCCTGTTAAAGTAAGTTGATTCGTTGAAAGAAGAATCTTAGTGTTTTTAGACCTAAGAGTGTCAAAATGGAATTAGTCTGAGGAGAGAAGACAAGAAGGTCTGGGATCGGGAGTCTGGAGTGTAGAGTGTAGATATAGGTTAGAACAGGCGTAAAGTTTTTAATTTTAATTCAAAATTTATAACTTTTACCCCTACCTTCAACCGTACACCTTTGTTTTGCCCCATACTCACCTGATCCCATAACTTTTTTCTTCCTTTCCTCTGAATCTGCAACCTAGATCTGGGTTCTCGCTTCTGTGAGTTATTGCCTTAATCCTAAGTGCCCAAATCCAACTGATTCAGCAAACGAGAATCGGCGCATTTGTTGTCAATGTGGCTCGGATCTTTTGCTGCAAGGGCGATATCGTGTTATTAAAGAACTCGGAGGAGGAGGTTTTGGCAAAACATTTGAAATTGATGATCAGGGGAAATGTAAGGTTTTAAAGGTTTTATTAAAAAACCATCCCAAAGCTGTCGCTTTGTTCAAACAAGAAGCGAAAGTTTTGAGTAAGCTTAACCACCCCGGAATTCCTAAAGTTGATCCTGATGGATACTTTACCTATCTTCCCAAGGGCAGTGAAGAACCCCTTCACTGTTTGGTGATGGAAAAAATTGAGGGGTTAAATTTACAAGACTGGATGAAGGAACGAAAAAAAGAACCCATCAGTCAAGAACAAGCTTTAGAATGGTTAAAACAACTGGCTGAGATTTTAGATCAAGTTCATCGTTTGCAATACTTCCATCGGGATATTAAGCCTCAAAATATTATGCGGAAACCCAATGGACAGTTAGTATTAATTGATTTTGGTACCGCACGGGAAGTTTCAGGAACCTATATAGTCAAAGTCGAACAGGGGCAAAACGTCACGGGTATTGTTTCCCCTGGATATACACCCCCAGAACAAACGAATGGAAAAGCGGTTCCGCAATCCGATTTTTTTGCCCTGGGACGAACGTTTATTTATTTATTAACCGGAAAACCCCCCACCGCTTATCCCGAAAATCCTCGAACCGGGAAGTTGTTATGGCGGAAAGGGGCACCTAATATTTCTGAGCAATTGGCAGGAGTTGTTGATTATTTAATGGCTCCTTTTCCGGGTAATCGCCCCCAGAGTCCACAGGCGGTGTTGCAATGTTTGGCAGAAATTGATCTTAATAAAGCGACTAATACTGAGAATAATAGCAGTGAAACTAAAGATGCCCCCGCCTCTAAACGGCAACGCTCTAAACGGGATAGGACAAATCTCACCAAAGATACGGGTTTAAATATTTTCCCTTCTAAAATTACATTACCTAAAATTCCACTTAAATATTTATGGGTTTTAGGAACATCTTTATTGGTATTAGGAGGCATTTACACTCAAATTGATGGCTATGCGCGCTATGGATTTATTCCAGCTAATCCCGTTCTAATTTTAAAAAGTTTACCCAGTAGTATTTTTTTACAGGACTATAAACGAGCCGTTGGCCAGGTTTATGCCGTTGTCATTAGTCCCAATAATCAAACCCTTGCCGTAGGAAGTTTTGGGGCAATTAGAATTTGGGATTTAAAAACAGATGCCGAACTTCGTACCATTGCAGCCCATTCCAGTTGGGTGAAAGCCTTAGCTATTAGTCCCGACGGTAAAATTCTAGCCAGTGGGAGTAATGATAAAACGATTCGTCTTTGGGATTTGAAGGATGGAAATCGAATGCGAACTATTGACGGCCATACCGGAGGGGTAAATGCGATCGCCTTCAGTCCCGATGGTCAGACCTTAGCCAGTGGTAGCGATGATCAAACTATTTGTCTCTGGGGTTCAGAAACTGGATCTCGGCAATTAACCATTGCGGGTCACGAAGGGGCAATTCATACCCTCGCGTTTAGTCCTGATGGTCAAACTTTAGTCAGTGGCGGAACAGACGGAATCATTCGGTTTTGGAATCTGCAAACAGGGACTCGCAAGCGCAGCATACCAGGCCATGAAAGGGCAATTAATGCCCTCGTTTATGATCCTAATGGCCAAACGTTAATTAGTGCCAGTGATGATGGCACAATTCGGTTATGGAACCCCAATACAGGGGAACAAAAAGCGGTCTGGAAAGCCCATAATAATCCTGTGAAATCCTTAGCGATCACCAAGGACGGTAAGAGGCTTCTCAGTGGGGGCGATAGTGTGATTGTTTGGGATCTGAAAACTGGGAAAAAACTGGCAACGTTATGGGGTCATGCCAAACCGATTAATGCTTTGGCTGTGAGTTCCAATGGCCAAATTGTTGTCAGTGGGAGCGAAGATAAAACCATTAAAATTTGGCAAATGCCTTAATCAGTTATCAGTTATCAGTTATCAGTTATCAGTAATCAGTGTAAGAGTCTACATCGACATCCTCCTGACTATAACTGTTAAAAAAATAGAGAGGAAACAAAAGTTTTCTCTCTATTTTAGGTTGATTTGGGATTGAAGCTCAATCCTTTAGAAGCGGAATTGAGTCCGCAGAGTCCCGACAACAATCGTGTTGTTGTTGCTATTGTGATCGGGGTTGGTCACGACATAGAAGCCAGGAGTAATGGCAATGTAGTCGTTGATGGGATAGCGATAGAAACCTTCAATATGAATGGAGGTGTCTTTATCCTCTAAAGCACTGATATCGTGGCTGGTAACTTGGGGAGGCATACCCACAATTAAACCACCTAAGCCACCTTCTTTGAGGACATCAGGGAAGGCTAAAGTGACAGCCCAGTTGAGAATGGTCGCGCTATCGTTGCCACCATTTTGCTGATTTGCCCAGGTTGAACCAAACCAGCCCCCTAACTCAACGTTTTTGGAGAGCCGCCAGTTGGCTTGGAACCCTACGTTTTCCGTTGTTGTGGCATTATCACCAAAGGGTCGGTTCGCAATCCAGCTACCTGTCCCTCCCGTGACAAATACATTACCATTAGCAAAGTAGCGATGGTTATATTCTAAAGAAACACCAATCTTAGGACTGGGGCTAAACAGCAGTTGCAGACCCGTACTGTAACCGCCATTGAACAAGCCACGACCTTCATTGGCATATTCAGCATCGCTCGCTAAGTAACCCAGGTTGACTTTGAATTTGTCACTGAAGGCATATTTCAGAGCCACCCCAGTTCCTTCAGGGCCTCGGAAGGTAGCGGGGTTATACCGACCAAAGCGGGAGATAGCTCCATCCCCAGAACCGGCAAAGGGGCTTACAGAGTCATAGATATCATCGTTATCAAGACCATTGGCTCCAATGTAAACTTGGCCTTTGCCATTGCTGACGGGGAAGCGATAGTACAAGTCATCTAAAACTATCCCGTTGTTGACACCATCAATGGCTGTACGACTCATCAACGTATTGGTGATGTTGTAAGCAGAGAGGTTAGGAATAGATCTAGCTTCTAACCGCGTTCTCAATAAGTCTTGGCCAGTGAAACTGGTATCAAAGTTCAGACGAGCGCGGTAGCCGAAATAGGCTTCGGTGGGGTCACTATCATTAGGGGCAAATTTACCCACGACGTTGTTGGTCGCCCGATCTCCGGCGGCATCTCCACCCCAGAAGATCACTTCCCCACGCAGTTTAGTGGTAGTGGAGAACTGATTCGCTTCTAACTCGGCGGTTCTTGCTTCTAAGGCATAGACGCGACCGCGCAGGGTTGCCAACTCGGCTGCAAACTCTTCTTGTAAGCGTTGCAGAACGGCTAAATCTTCACGGGTGACTAAGTTTGCCACAGACGCGGCAATCAGTTCATTAACCCGCTCTAAACAGGCATTTAAACCCGCAGCGAATTCGTAACGGGTCATGGCACGGTTGCCTTTGTAGGTGCCATCGGGATAACCCGCGATACAACCATACCGTTCAACCAAGGATTGTAAGGCTTGGAACGCCCAGTCAGTGGGTTGAACGTCAGATAATTGAGACACCGATGTCACTTGCTCTAGGGCATCAGTGACCTCAGAATATTCATTAATCTGTTCTAAGTCTGATCCATTGGTTGCAGGGGATTCAACTGCTTCCATCTGAGCCACTTGGAACTCAGAAGCTTGAGCAGTTTGTAGCGGCGCAGAAGCCTCTGAAGTTGGAGTTTCCAACGGGCTAACCAAGGCATTGGATGCGCTCGCCGAGTCAAGAGTTGGGCTGGCGGACTGTTGAGCCGTAGCAACAGTCTGCGGTTCCATCTGAGTCGGAGACTCACCATTGACCAGAGGAGTCGGTTCAACGGCAACATCAGCATCAGGAGTTACAGACAGAGCCAGTTGCTCTGGGGATAACTCGGAATTAGCCTGATGTTGCAAATCAGTATTTTGTCCAGACTGGGCAACAGTACGGGCAGCTTCGATGGTGATTGAAGCCGGATCTGCTGCATTTGCCAACTTCTCCGATGGAGCCTCAGTTGCTAAGGCTGCATTGGTTAAGAGAAGGGCCGCTCCCAGAACGCCCGGACTGTGCTTTAGAGTGTTCAATAAAACTTTGTTCATCATCTCAATTCTCACACCGACACTTTAAAAATACCTGAAGCAAGGGAGTCCCCAGCTCGATTGAACCCATAGTATCATATCTTAACTAGAGTTTTTCCTGCGTCAAGTGGGGGAACAAAAGTCAAGGCTGATTTTGAACCGGATTCTATCGGCACAACCTTGGCTTAGACAGGGTTTGGCTGCTCAACAATTTGTTGGGAATTGATCCGTCGAATTGCCACAACTGATGGTTTGGGTGGATCATTTCGTTGCTTACCAGGGAATTAGGGGTTGAAAGCCTTGCCCTTCTAGGGCAACAAGGAAGTGGAGTGTCAACTGGCCAGTTCGACCCCAAAGGAACTTGACGAGGTTGTTGGTTATGGTTAAGACGACCTTGAGCAACGGGTTGATTGTGTTTGCTGGTGGAAATATCCGTCAATATTTACGCACCAAAGTTTTTTAGTCTCCTCGTTTCATCATTTGTTCAACAAAATTTGTATAAATTTCTCCTCGTAAAAATTCGGGAGTTTCGAGGATTCTTTGATGGAATCCTATGGTTGTGGGAACTCCGGTAATCGCAAATTCTCGTAAAGCCCGTTTCATCTTGAGAATAGCTGTAGGACGGTCTGGCCCCCAAACAATTAATTTACCAATTAAAGAATCATAATAAGGAGGAATTTCATAGTCTGTATAGACATGGGAATCAACTCTCACCCCATTTCCTCCGGGGGGTAAATAGCCACTAATCCGTCCAGGGTGAGGGCGGAAATTATGGTCGGGATCTTCAGCATTAATCCGACATTCTATGGAATGACCCCGCAGTTGAACTTTATCTTGAGTTAAGGATAATTTTTCTCCTTGGGCGATGCGAATTTGTTCCGCAATTAAATCTAATCCGGTGATCATTTCCGTAACGGGATGTTCGACTTGAATCCGGGTATTCATTTCCATAAAATAGAAATTTCCCGACTGATCAACTAAAAATTCAATGGTTCCCGCCCCAGTATAATTAATGGATTTCGCCGCTTTTACCGCCGCCATTCCCATTTTTTGCCGAAGCTTTGGAGTCATCACCGGACTGGGTGCTTCTTCTAATAGTTTTTGGTGACGCCGTTGAATTGAACAATCCCGTTCTCCCAAGTAAATCACATTGCCATAATTATCAGCTAAAATCTGAATTTCAATATGGCGAGGACGTTCAATAAATTTCTCTAAATAAACCCCCGGATTTCCAAAGGCGGCTTCAGCTTCCCCTTGGGCGGCGGCAAATAGTTTGGGAAGTTCTTTATCTTCCCGGACTAACCGCATTCCCCGCCCGCCACCGCCCGCCGTGGCTTTAATAATCACCGGATAACCGATTTTCTGGGCCAGTTGCAGGGCTTCTTTTTCGTCGCTTACGAGTCCATCACTACCTGGGACAGTGGGAACCCCGACACGCTGCATGGTTTCTTTGGCTGTTGATTTGTCTCCCATTGACCGAATAGCACTGGGCGTGGGGCCAATAAAGGCAATCTCATGATCAGCGCAAATTTCGGCAAATCGGGCATTTTCGGATAAAAACCCATAGCCGGGATGAAGAGCGGTGGCGTTGCGAGTTAGGGCGGCGGCGATAATATTGGGAATATTCAAATAGCTTTTACTGCTGCTGGGTTCCCCGATACAAACGGCTTCATCAGCCAGTTGGACATGGAGGGCAGTGCGATCTACCGTTGAATGAACAGCAACCGTCGCAATGCCCATCTCCTCGCAGGTGCGAAGAATCCGTAAGGCTATTTCCCCTCGATTGGCAATTAAGATTTTTGAGAATCGCATCTTTATGTTGCTATTGCTGTTGCTGTTCACTATTCAGTTAGGATAAAGGATTTTGGCGATCACGGGAAGAGGGTGTTGACGGTTGACGGTTGACGGTAAGGAATTTCAAACCGTCAGAGAATGCGTGGATGCTGCCTTTATAAATTGTCCTAACGTATGTGCGTAGCGCTATATTAAGCGATCGCCATTTTTTAAGAATAGCGATCGCTGTTTTTGCTATCTGCGCTATGCCGACACAGTTTATGCTTCTATGGGGGTAACATCTACGGAGGCGGCTTGTATTGCGGCTTCTGTTTTAGGACGATCTAATTTGAGAACTAGAACCCCTAAAGGTGGTAAACATAAATCTAAAGAATGGGGAGAATTATGGAACCACCATTCATCTGTCCATTTACCACCTAAATTCCCCATATTACTGCCGCCAAATTCACCAGAATCACTATTAAATAATTCGGTATAAAATCCAGCTTCAGGAACACCTACGCGATAATGACTATGGGGTTGAGGGGTAAAATTACAGACCACAACCACAAATTCTTCAGGATCTTTGGCACGACGAATAAACGATACAACACTGTGACGGTTATCAGTACAATCAATCCATTGGAACCCAGCTTCGGCAAAATCTTGTTCATACAATGCAGGTTCATTGCGATACAATTGATTTAAAGATGTTGATAACTGTTTAATCCCTTGATGGGCCGGATATTGCATTAATTCCCATTCCAAAGTTCCCCAAGCATTCCACTCCTGACGTTGACCAAACTCCATTCCCATGAACAAGGTTTTCTTGCCGGGGTGAGTAAACATATAGGTGAACAAACATCGGACGTTAGCAAATTTTTGCCAATCATCTCCCGGCATTTTGTTAGTAATATTGCTCTTACAATGCACCACTTCATCATGGGATAGCGCTAACATAAAGTTCTCGCTATGGTGATACCAAATACTAAAGGTGATGTTATTTTGATGGAATTGACGGAACCAAGGGTCCATGCTGAAATAATCCAACATATCGTGCATCCATCCCATGTTCCATTTCAGGTTAAATCCTAACCCACCAACATAAGTAGGCCAAGACACCATCGGCCAGGAGGTAGATTCTTCGGCAATGGATAAAGTCCCTGGATAGTAACTAAATAAAATATGGTTCGTTTGACGCAGAAAGTCCGCCGCTTCAATATGTTCGCTACCGCCGTATTCGTTGGCAACCCATTCGCCATCGGGACGTAAATAGTTGAGGTAGAGCATGGAAGCGACCGCATCCACCCGAATTCCATCAATATGATACTTGTCATACCAGAATAGGGCGTTACCAACCAGGAAGTTACGAACTTCGTTGCGACCATAGTTAAAGACCAAGGTTCCCCATTCTTTATGTTCTCCTTTACGGGGGTCAGCGTGTTCATAAAGGTGAGTACCATCAAAGAAGGGCAAACCATGTCCGTCTTTTGGGAAATGTCCAGGTACCCAGTCCACGAGTACCCCAATACCGTTTAAATGGCATTGATCAACAAAATACATGAAATCTTCGGGACTGCCAAACCGGGAAGTTGGGGCATAATATCCCGTAACTTGATATCCCCAAGAGCCATCAAAGGGATGTTCGGCAACGGGTAATAATTCAATATGGGTAAACCCTAATTCCTTGACGTAGGGAATTAACTGGTCAGCGAGTTCCCGATAGGTTAAAAAACGACCGCCTGGATCAAGCTCACAGGCTTGTACAGCAGGTTCAACGGTTCCATCGGGTAAAACATGGGGTTGATCAAAGGGGGCGCGGTTCCAAGACCCTAAATGGCATTCATAAACGGAAATCGGAGATTTCAGGGGATCTTTGTGGCGTCGTTCTTCTAACCAATCTTGATCGCGCCATTGATAGGCATCTAAATTAGCAACAATTGAGGCAGTTTTGGGACGAACTTCTTGATAAAACCCGTAGGGATCGGTTTTTTCGTAGATATGGCCTTCCCAGTTTTTAATTTCATATTTGTAGTGTTCGCCAACTCCCATTCCAGGGACAAACATTTCCCAAACCCCATTCCCTAACTTCCGCATTTGGTGTTTGCGTCCATCCCAGTAGTTGAAATCACCAATGATCGAAACGTTCCGCGCACTGGGAGCCCAAACCGCAAAATAGACCCCCGAAACCCCATTGACGGTCATCAAGTGGGCACCTAGTTTTTCGTAAATGCGGTGATGGTTGCCTTCTGCAAATAGGTGAACATCAAGCTCGGTAAATTGGGGAGAACTGAACGAGTATGGATCATAAACCACCCGTTCATGTTCTCCTTCTTTGAGTCGCAGTTGATAGTTAGCCAGTTCGGGAATATCAATAATGCACTCAAAGAAATGGGGATGATGGACGGACTGCATTGGGTATTCCTGTCGGTGTTCGGGTAACAGAACCCATGCCGCCTCCGCATTCGGTAAGTACGCTCGTACTACCCATACAGTTTTACCGTCTTGTTCAATTTGATGGGAACCCAACACTTCAAAGGGGTCTTGGTGATGGTTCCAAACAATTTTATCAATCTGATCAGTTGCGATGGTCGTCATGGGTTCCTACTGCTCTACGATTACAAACAGATTTAATACAGATGCGAATGCTAGTATTAATTTACATTTTTTAACACTTTTGGCAAACTCTGACCTTGGCATTTTTGGGGACACCTCACTCTTGCAGGAGGTTGATATTTGGGATTATGTTACTCGATTTTGACCCTCAATTTATCAAAGACTGTTGGCTGTTGACTGTTGACGAGCGAGGAGACCTCGCCCCTACTCCCCCTGCTCCCCTGCTCCCCTGCTCCCCTGCTCCCCCTGCTCCCCTGCTCCCCCGGCTCCCCCTACTCCCCCTACTCCCCCTGCTCCCCCTGCTTATTTTTCTAATCCCGGTGGTAAGGGTTCATGACAGAGATGGTGAATTTCAGCAAT
>CAITND010000054.1 GCA_903893625.1 uncultured Oscillatoriales cyanobacterium | reverse complement strand
GAAAATTTTAGCGATCGCCTGAATTAATTGAGTTTTAAAAACGATTTTTCCCAAAAAACATCAAAAATATTTAATAATAAATAGCCATAAAGTCTGATCAATCAAGAAAATGGCTATCTTTTGCTGTTAATAAATATCAAAATCGTTCGTTTTTAATATTTCCAACTTATCTGATAAAAATTAGAGGGAATTTGATCGGAAAATTTGATGATTTTTTTTGAAGATAGCGATCGCATTTTTGAAAATGAAAACGCCCTGCTTACCAAGGGGGGGCAGGGGGGGTATCTCTCTTCGCCATCCAAAACCCTACGGCAGATTTACCCTACACCGATATCGAAGTAGAAGCGATTCAAACCGCCTTCAAACCCGCTACGGTATTAAAAGGAGAAGCTGCTAGTAAAACCTTATTTAACCAAAAATCAACCGAATTAAACGAAACAATTTTCGCCCATTTCTCCTGTCACGGCTATTTTAATTTCGCCAACCCCCGGATTTCAGGACTCATTCTCGCCAATGCTAAACTCTCCGAAACCACCGCCACCGAAAAAGGCATTCCCCGCATTCGTTCTCGCCGAGGTGACTTTAACCCCGATGAATGTCTGACATTACCAGAAATCTTTAACCTGCGCTTGCGGCAATGTCGTTTAGTTGCCCTATCTGCCTGTGAAACGGGTATCACGGATATTAGCACCAGCAGCGATGAATATATTAGCATTCTGGCGGGGTTTTTCTTTGCAGGCGCTCGCAATGTGTTAGGCACATTATGGGCGGTGAATGATTTTTCTACTGCTATTTTTATGATTTATTTTTATGAAATTCTCTTAGGAGAAAAGCAAATTCCAGTGGCGTTAGCGTTGAAACAAACCCAGGAATGGATGCGCTCAAGAACAGTAGCGGATTTGTTAAACTGGATTAATAACTGTAAGTTAATTAGTGAGGAACGACGCCAACCAATATGCGATGATTTAGATAGATGGTATAACCCTACTGAAATCCGTTTTGAAAAGCCCTATTATTGGGCAGGGTTTTGCGCCGTTGGACAGTAAAAGGGGCTAAAGCCCAAGTACATACCTTCGCAGTCAGCGTTGGTGACAGCAGCGCGACAGGCGAAACGGGAAAAAGCGATGGGAAAAGCAACTGCAATGGATTATAAGCAGTTTTTTGGTTAAAGTGTTTGTGTAACTTCGTATTCTGTCAAGGAAATTAAAAATATGATGACACCAGAACAAACAATTGCGGCTTTTTTAGAAGTTTGGGAAATTCACCCAGATTTGTTTCTAGTATCAGATATCGAGGCAGATTTAGATAATCTAAATCAGTCGATTAGTTCAGATCAATCTAATGAAGATATTGCTAAACTCATTCAAAACTGGTGTAAAAACCATCCTATAATTCGAGATGCGGTACTCGATGCCAGCCGCAAACCCAAACCTACAAAAAGTGATACAAGTTTAGGGAATGTTCTGGATAACCGCTATCCTGAATTGTCGAAAGTTTTGCGTCAAACAAACGAAAAATCAGAACAAAAGTGAGGATATAAAAATGCCAAGCAAAGAATTTTATGTGATGATTGAAAGAGACGAAGACGGCTTATATATTGGTGAAGTTCCGCAACTTAAAGCCTGCTACAGCCAAGGAGAAACCATTGATGAGTTAATCCAAAATATCCGCGAAGTAATTGAAATGTGTCTTGAGGAAATTGAAGAAGAATCAACAACAGAATTTATCGGCATTCAAAAGGTGGTAGTCTAGTGGCGAAACTGCCTAATATATTTGTTGGGATAGTGTGATGAATGATAAAATTAAAATCAGGAGATTATTTCATGTTACAACACTTAGACAGAATCACATTTGACCCCCAAATAATGACAGGAAAAGCCTGTATTAGAGGTATGAGAGTTCCGGTATCTTTGGTGGTTAATTTAGTAGCTAATGGTAAAACAACCGCAGAAATAATCGAAGACTATCCCTATTTGGAACCGGAAGATATTAGACAATCATTGCTTTATGCTGCATGGTTGATGGAAGAAAGAGTAATTCCTATCCAAAAATCTGAAGATTTGGAGTCAGTTAAATGAAATTTTTAGCTGACATGGGAATTTCACCTCGCACCGTAACTTGGTTAAGAAGTCAAGGTTATGATGCCATTCATTTAGTCGAACAGAGGTTAGAAAAAATACCCGATGAAGCAATTTTGCTGAAGGCTCAAAACGAACAAAGAATTATTCTGACTGTGGATCTAGATTTTGGCTTTTTACTGGCGACAACTAAAGCATCACTACCAAGCGTAATTTTATTTCGGTTAGGAAATGAAAGTCGGGAAGTCATCGAACAAAGATTAACCGAAGTCCTAGAAAAATGTCAAGCTGAATTATTGAGTGGGGCAATTATTTCGGTAACTAATGAATATTACCGGGTGCGTTCTTTGCCGATTTAAAAACCATGATAAAATAGTTAGGTTATTTTATATGAATCCTCAAACAAACCAAAAAAGCGATAATCTGATTTTTGCTCCTAATGTTTATCTGTTTACTTATTGTCTGATTAATCAGGCAGAAAAATTAGATAGTCCTCTGTGGAAACAGGGAGATAAAATTCTCAAGGCTTTTACAAATCAAACTATTACGGAACATCTAGTTTTTTCCGGTGATTTAACGAGCGATCGCCTCTATTTATTTAAAGACAGCCACCTCGCTTTTACTAGCACTCAAAATCCCAAAATTGAAGGATTTGCTCAACCCCAAAAAATCCAAGATAGTTATGCACTTTGGCTTAATATTGGCTATTCTGATAAAGATGAGACTGTGGGAGATGTCGAGGTTGAGGTACTACAAAAATTAAATCCTAATCATATTTTAATTCCGCCTAAAGATGATCAAATATTAGGGCAAACTCTGCTAATTACCGCCTGGTTAACCAACAAAACCAAACAACCCGCTCCAGACGATCTCCGCAAGTTAGCTGACCAATGTTGTCAAAGTTTACTCGGAGACAAAACACCCCCATTTTACCGCGCTGGAGAATTGTTTGAGAGTGCGATTTTTGAATATGGAAAACCGAATCAAGCTGATAAATATCCCCAGGTTCTCGTCTGGTTATTTCGGGATGAAAAGGCAGATCAACAATATGACAAATATCAACAAGAACTGATTGCTTTATTTTTCTATCGCACTAAAATTGTTAAGGCGTTTGCTGATAGTCGTTTGGTTTATACAATGCTAGATCAAGCATATAGTCTAATTGAAGATAATCTCGATAACCTCCAAACAGAACTCGCTACCTCCAATACTTCGACTAACGATAATTATCTCAAAAATTTTAAAACCCAGTTAAAAAACCTCGCCAAAGAGTCCCTACCTTACACCCGTTTATTGAGAAAAATGGAAGATTTTGACAATACTATTGAGATCAATCTTTACAATTATAAGGAGACAATTGAGCAGATTTGTGGTAAACTAGAAACTGATCAGGAAAAACTCTATTTTCTCAAGTATTTCGGTGAAGAAACCGCTCCCTATTTTCATCGCCAAATTCAGGCAGATTTAGGCTATTTTAAACATGGAACAGATTTAGTAAATACAGCGATCGCCTCAATTCGTGGAATTGTGGAAATTGACCAAGCAGAACGCGATCGCCAACATATAATAAAGGAGAAAACCCAACAAGATAAACAAGAAAAAGCTAACCAAGACCTACAAGACCAAATTCAAGCTGTTGGTGTAGGAATTGCTGCGGGGGCGATCTTTGCATCCGTATCGACCTTAATCACCGAACCTTGGAGTTTACCAAGTCGTGATCATATTTTTCTTCCTCTTCACCCCTTTGTGATTGCTTTTATTATGAGTGTATTGTGTTCGTGGGGTGCTTTTTGGGTTTCAAAAAAGGTGATTAAAAAAAGGCGATCTACCCTTAAATAAAATTATATAAACTCCTAATTTGGCTATCCTAAATTTAACCCCACTTTCAATGCTGCTATGACAACAACACTCCCCACCGAACAACCTCAAATAACCTTACCTGACCACACCCAACTCCCTGACTCAGACGGTACATTCGTGAAAAACTTTCAAGAACATCCTCAGAGTATTTTACTCACCGACTCAATTAACCCGATTCTGCAAAATATTCATCCTGACGGATACTATTGTATTGGTCAAGATAGTGGGATTTATTGGCGAATTACAGACCCACCCCAACGGGGAGCAGAAGCACCGGACTGGTTTTATGTTCCTAATGTTCCCCCCAGTTTAAACGGTCAAATGCGACGTTCCTATGTGCTTTGGCAAGAATATGTTGCCCCTTTAATTATTTTAGAATTTGTCTCTGGGGATGGTTCAGAAGAACGGGATAAAACATCCTTATGGACAGCAGAACCAGAAGGAAAAAAACCGGGTAAATTTTGGATTTATGAGCAAGTCATTCGTCCGGCATTTTACGGAATTTATGAAGTCGAAAAAGCCAGTATTGAAGTCTATCATTTGATTGAAAATCGCTTTGAACTTCTGCCCAAAAATGAACGCGGACATTATTTTATCCCGTCCCTAAATGTTGAATTAGGAATTTGGCAAGGTCAATATCAAAATGTCGAATTACCTTGGTTGCGCTGGTGGGATAATGCAGGGAATTTGTTATTAACCGGGAATGAACGGGCGGAAATTGAACGTCAACGAGCGGAAACTGAACATCAACGGGCAGAAATTGAACGCCAACGGGCAGAAATTGAACACCAACGAGCGGAACGTTTAGCCGAACAATTACGAGCGTTAGGAATTACACCCGAAGACTAATTATTTTTCGTTTTCTGGTATAGTGCTACCCATTAAGGTGTTTGATAATACTAAACCTTGTAACCTATTCGGTTGTAACTGTTCTAACAGTTTTTTTAGAGGAGATAAGTCAACATCCGCACTCGATTTTCCATCATATTCAAAGGGATTATCGAGGTCATAAATTAAAACTAGAATATAGGATAAAGACAAACAAATGAGTCCAGAAATCATTAAATTAATCATAAATTCATCGGTTCCAATAATTAATAAAGCGATGAAAAATGAAACTAAAAGAATTTCAATCAAGGGATAGGCTGGAGTCAGAAAATTTGTATCTCTAATCCTTTCAATTCGGGCAACTAACACTCGAAGTTTAGCTTGTTCACCTTGAATTCTGGCGACAATGGGAGCATCGGAATTAATGGCAAAGGCAACAAATAATTGATTCAAATCGGTGATATTTTTTTCAATCTGTTCAATAGATTCTGATTGTTCTAGCCAAAGTAAAATCGATTTAACGATATCAGATAACCCTTGAGTTAGGGGTTGAGGATCATATTCTGGCTTTCTAACTGCTAAATAAAGGTTACTATCTTGGATGGTTTCAATAGCATTAACAATCTGGATGGGAATATCTTCACAAATGCGATAATCGGTTAAGGTTCCATTTAACATAAAGGCGGCAATAAATGTTACCGCACCTAACAAGGAACCCATCTGACTATCAAAGGTTCCCAGTTGCCATCCTAATTGATGAGTTATCCATTTGATCAGGCAAAATAAGGTAACGAAGGGGAGAACTTTAAATAAAATCCTCCACCTCAAAACGAGAAGATTTAGAGAGTGATTCGCCATATTCGATTAAATATTAGTTTTCTGATTCAACTTTTTCGGTATTTCCTCCTTTAACCCATCCAGTGCGATCGCTATCCTGAGAAACTCGAACTTTTTGCCATCCTTTATCCTCACTTTCTCCTAACACAACCACTTTTTCGTTATAAGCAATTCCCCCAATTCTGTTAGCATCGGTACTCGGACTATCGCGTAAAATTAAACCAATTGGCTGTGTTACAATTGCCCGATAAGCACCGGGTTCGAGCTTTTCTTCTGCTGGGGTTGGGGTTGGAGTGGGAGCAGCTTGGGGTTTAGGAGTTGTTGCTTTTGAGGCGACTTTTGCCTTGGGGTTATCATTAGGAAAGGTGGGACGTTCTGGCAATTCTGCTAAACGCGCCGCAAAATATAAAGCCGTCGCCACCGTTGCACCCGCTAAAATTAAAATAGCCAGAAAAAAGCCAACGATAAATTTAAAAACACCATAAAGATTCATAGTTTTGGGAACAGGTCTATACATGATTAAACAGGATTAAAAACCAACATGATATCATCAACTGGATAGCCGACGATTCAAACTACTCTGTCGAGAAGCTAAACGAGCTTTCCCCGCCGCCGCCCAATCTTGAAGAAACTGAATTTGTTCTTTTGCGGTGCGGGCTAAGGGAACAATTTGACTCGCAGCTTCTAAGATATCATCCGTTGTGAAATCTCGGTTTTGACTAAAACCAATGTGCATGGCTTCAATTAAGGTTTGTTCAATTTCCGCCCCGGAAAAATCAGGAGTTTCATAGGCTAATCGATCTATATCATAATTTTTAATACTCTGAGGACGTAATTTTAATAAATGTACTTCAAAAATTGCTTTTCGTTCTTCTTGATAGGGTAATCCCACAAAGAAAATCTCATCAAATCGCCCTTTTCTTAACATTTCCGCAGGCAAAGATTGAATATTATTTGCCGTTGCTACCACAAAAACGGGAGATTTTTTTTCGGCTAACCAAGTAATAAATGTACCAAATACGCGATTTGTGGTTCCTGAATCCCCTTTTCCATCTAATCCTGAAAAGGCTTTATCAATTTCATCAATCCATAAAATACAGGGTGCTAAAGCTTCTGCTAACTGAATCATTTGTCGGGTACGAGATTCGGATTCCCCGACTAATCCCGCAAACAAACGCCCGACATCTAATCGTAATAAAGGTAAATGCCAATGATGGGCGATCGCTTTTGCCGTTAAGGACTTTCCAGTCCCTTGAATTCCGACTAATAATAACCCTCTGGGATAGGGTAAACCATATTGTCTAGCACGTTCTGAAAAGGCTCCTCCCCGGCGTAATAACCAGTCTTTTAAATTATCTAAGCCGCCAATATCAGAAATATTTTCTTGGGCAGAATAGAAGTCTAAAATTTGAGTTTGGCGAATGGTTTGGCGTTTTCTTCTAAGATTAATTCAATATCATCCCCTTGTAATTCTCCATGAGTAGCGATCGCTTTTGCTAAAATTCGGCGAATTCTTTCTTGAGAAAGTCCTTGGAAAGAACGCACCATTTCATCGAGTAAACGAGGTTCTACCGGATGTCCGGTGGCGATTAATAATCGTTCAACTTCTGTTTTAATTTCTGCTTTATCGGGTAAGGGGAATTCTAATACTGTCAACACTTCAGCGAGATCAGAGGGAATCGAAATTTGAGGAGAAATAATCACTAAATTTTTCGGTTGAGATTTCAAACTTCGAGCTAAATTTCTTAATTTTCTGGAAATTGAAATATCGTCTACAAATCGATGAAAATCCCTTAAAATAAAAATAGAGGGCATCGCCTCCGGTAATTTTTCTACAAATTCTAATGCTTGTAACGGATTGCGTTTTCCCGCCCCTAAATCATTAGGATTTCCCTGTTGATATCCTTCGACAAAATCCCAGACATAAACCGCACGGTTTCCTTGTTCTTTTGCCGCCTGTTTAATCGCTGTTTCGACCCGTTCTTCTTCTAAAGTTGGAATATAAATAATCGCGTAGCGCGATCGCAATAATAGCTTCAATTCTTCATGGAATTTGCTCATAGAAAGAATAGGGATGTAGAGTCTGTTGTCTGCTGGCTGTTGGCTGTTAACAGTCAACAGTCAACATCCTTTCAATTCGGTAGATTTGGCTTCAAAGCTTGCAATGCAGCCCAGCGTTGATCAAGTATAGGCTGGGATTCAATGACAACAGGTTTGGGGGGTTCACAGGGCCCTTCACAGAGTTGTCTCAGAGGCAGAGCTAGGCACAATTGTTGATAGAGCCAATCCCCAGGTAAAAAATCACCTTGGGGGTGCAAACTTTCCACAGGTTCATCTAAAGAAATTTCCACTTCACCCGATGAAGTATCGAGTTGATCTGCCGAAACATCTAACCAAATCAACTCGGACATATCCACTTTTAGGCGATGATTATATTGTTTTAAACATCGGTCACAGGTAAGGGTGACAATGGTTTCCGCTTGCACCACAACTTCGAGATAAGTGGTTTTGTGACTAACTCGCATCCGACCCCGAACCGGAGTTAAGGTTTCTAGGTCGGGAAAAGACTCTTGAAACTCGAATTCTAAACAGCGGTTTTGGGTTCTCAGTAAATGAGGGATATAGATAGAGTCCATAGTTGCTTTCTGACCCTCCAACAATCAGCAAGACTAAACAAGGTTTCCTCGTCTAGCCTTTCATTTTAACCACCAAACGACGATCAGGTTCTTGTCCCCGACTATAGGTTTCTAAATCATCGCTTTCTTGAAGAAAATAATGAATCAGACGTCGTTCTCCAGAAGACAGGGATTTAATTTCTACCTCTCCTCCAGTTTGACGGACACGATTAGCCGCATGATCGGCCAAGGCCCGCAGTTCTAAATGACGTCGAATTCGATATCCGTTCAGTTCTACGGTGTAAGAGGTGCGTTCTTCGTCGTCTTTACCTAAGTTGTGAATCGCGTTGAGTAAATATTGAATCGCATCTAAAACTTCCCCATCCTGGCCAACCAAAATGGCCACTTGTTCAGGGGTGAGATTAACTTCATCAATTGTTAACCAACAGGAGTCAGGTTCTAAACTAGATTTTACGGTGGAAGGAACCGCTCCTAATTTGAGCAATTTCTCCAACCACTTTTGACCCTGTTGTATATCGCTATTGTTCATTGCTATGCTAGGATTGCGCCTTTTTCTTAGAACGTCCTGGTTCAAAGGGTAATGCTTCTCGTTCCCCTTCAACCGTCGCCAATTTAGTGGTTTTACTGGATTCTTCCACAATTTTTTGCAAGTTTTCGGGGAGCGGTTCCCGTGACAAAATAAATGCTTGAATGGTTTGGAAGATATTGGCAACCAGCATATACAGCAACACACCCGCCGGAAGCGGGAAGAAGAAAAACATCCCACTAAAAATTACCGGAGTGATTTTATTAACAGTATCTTGCTGAGGATTGCCACTACTGGAACCTTGTCCCGATAAGACTTGGTTGAGATATAAAGATATCCCAAAGGCAAGAATCATCCCCACAATATCCCAGTGAATCGTACCATCGGGATCAACGGCTCCCACTCGACCCAAGGCATCAATAAACAAGAATCCTTTATCGGATGCTAACCCTCTCAGACCGACTTGAATCGTGGCATCTCCAGGAGCTAAGGCAATGATTTGACCGTTTTCATTGACTTGAATTTTATCTTCCCCTTTCAGAATTTTCCAGGTGGGTGTTAAATTCACGTCTGGATATTGAGCCAATTCCGCTTGTAAGGGTTTACCTTCAACGGTTTGGAGTTCTACGGGTACTTGATCCCCTACTCCTACACGATTTCCACTGGGAATCATCGCCACAACAGAGGCATGAATTCCGTCGGCAAAATAATAGTTTTGCGGTTTAGTGGCGTAGGCTTGGGGTTGAATTTGTTCAATTTGTTCACGGGGAAAAATCTGCACATCAACGGTGTAGTTAACATCAGAAAAGGGTGAACCCCGCAAGGTAGCAAACAAAGCAAAGAGAATGGGCATTTGAATCAGAAGCGGGAAACATCCGGCTAAGGGATTTCCCAATTCTTTGTAGACTCTGCTCATTTCTTCCCGTTGTTTTTCCGGGTCGTCTTTATACTGTTGTTGGATTTTATCAACCCGTTCCTTCATTAACGGTTGGGTGACTTTCATTCGCCGCATATTGCGAATTGAACCCGCATTCAAGGGATAAAGCGCAAAACGCACCACTAAGGTTAACGCTACAATCGCTAATCCATAACTGGGCACGATCCCGTAGAAAAAATCTAGGATCGGCAACATCACATTGTTGGAAAGAAACCCGATGCCAAAGTCCATTCTTTTGAGTTTATTGAACTGCTTGGATTGAATATATATTAATTTTAAGAACCATTAGCCAAGGCTTGATGGAGGGGTTTGTGGCAACCCACTTCATTGATCAGCGTTTCGGCTTAACAGGAAGGAACTAAATCCTGTTCACGGCGATGTTTTCCCCTGTCAGGATCATCGGTTCGTTGTTGCACTGGCTTTTTGAGCTTGGGGTGAGACTTTTTCTAAGATAAAGTCATAGACTTCTCGAAAACGAGGCACAGCCCGGAGTTCCAGACGCGAACCATTTTTCAGGGTCAATACCATATCCCCCCAAGCCCCAAATCCTCTAGGAACTTTAGCGATTTTGACGATTTCTGAATAGACGATATCAGTCCGATCTTGACCCATCCATCCGCCAATCACGGATATCCGACGATTGGTGATCCGATAACGCAGCCACAAAGCCCGGACAATCGCCCCAATGGTCAGAGGGATGCCAATAACCGTCAGTCCTATTAATAGATTGATAATCAGGTCGCCGATGGCAGGGCCGCCTTCATAAAAACTTTCCTCCCGTATACCCATTTAAAACCTCTGCTTCTACCAACAACTGTTTTAATTCTTGCAGAATTTCTGCATAATTGCACTGATCGGCCATTGGTTTGACGATAATTACCACATCCCAGCCGGGGGAGATCAGGGGTAAAAACTGATGCCAAGCTGCCCGAATTTGGCGTTTGATCCGATTCCGCACCACAGCACGTTTACTAACTTTTTGGCTGATAGAAATTCCCATCCGAGTCGGTTGAACAGAGGACGAGTCCGTTGAATACTGTTCTGTTCTATGGGGTTGACCTCGTAACGCCCTCAAGGTCAAATGAGGGGTTTTGCGATGCAGTCCTTTGCTGTATACGGCTTTGAAGTCTTTGGGATGCCGGAGTCGATTGATTTTGGGTAACATCAATTAAATACTGCCACCCACAAATTCACTCATTTCCCTCAGCTTGACCATCGGGATCGCCATGAGTTCGTGGGAATAGCAATAGGTGGTTTTTAATTCTGTTCAAGGAATTAAAATGTTAAACGAGTCCGTCCTTTTCTGCGACGGGCTTTAATCACGGCTTGACCGCTTTTTGTCCGCATTCTTACCCTGAAGCCTGAAACTCTTTTCTTTTTGCGGTTTGTTCCTTGCAGGGTTTGTTGAGCCATTGCTTACCTCCGGTGCCTTTTCGTTAATTGTTAATCAAAAGTCACAATTTTTCAGTGTACCACAATTTTGTTGACTGTTCTCGGTTGTCGGTCAACATCTCATCTGCCAACCGTCAACAATTAATCAATACTCAAAATCCAAGTTCCGACATAACGCAACATCGGCACATCTCCAGGGGTGCGAATATTGGCGTTAAAGTTGAAAACGCCCCCAAAGGTGGGATTTTTGACGTTAGACATCACGATTTCTACTTTTGTCCCCGCCGGAATCGGTTCTTGAGGATAAATTTGGATAATATGGTTTTCTTTATCCCAAATCACTTCTTCTAAGGGGATCGGCTTATCTTTAATCCGAATTTCTACCCGGTCGGGATCAATCGTACCTTTGTAATAGTCGGGATAGGTGATGGAAACTTCGGCGATCGCTAAATTCAACTTATCCGCCGGAAGTCTGAGTTTGTAACGATCCCATTCTCCTGAGCGCCCGCTTTCGAGAAAATAATTCAAAATATTGGTTTTGTCAGGCCCACTAAACAGGGTAATACCAGGTAAACCTTGCCCTTGGGCAATTTTAGGTAAACTTGTCAGAGCCAAACCCGTGATTAGTATCGCAGAAAATAGTTGTCGCATAAAGACTCCTGTAAAAAAATGGAATTTTGTTTAAATTTTCTCAACTATATCAAAGACAAGTTAGAGGATTAAGAATCTAATTGACCAAATACGCGAATAATGATACCATTTTTCGGTTTTTTGTGCAAGAATTACTCCATCTTATACTAATTATGGTATTTCTTAATTTCTATTATAGCTTATGAAACGAATCCAGATGATGTTATGACTTGGGAGGATATAAAAAAATAATTAAAGTGAAGCGATCGCTTAAACCAACAACCAAGGAAGGGTTAAACAAATGTCATCAATACCCAGCGTTAAGCAAGAGTTATTAAATTTAATAGAACAGTTACCTGATCATAAAATGCCAGAAGTTGTGCAGTTTGTCAATTTTTTAATCTATTGTCAAAATCAATCTTTTAGTTGGAATTTTGATCAGAAAAAAAAACCGGATCATGAAGTTGATCCGCTTGCGGAATTTATTGGGGCTGTTGCTCATGGTTCATTAGCTCAGAATATTGATGAAGAAATTTATGGATAATCAACTTATGGTGTGGCTTAATTTCTGTTATATTTTAGGTATATTAGGTATCCCTGACCAAAATTTACTTATTATTCTATCCTTTCGCATACCCATTTACGAAATGATCTCAACGCTACACTCGTCCCCGTTGTCCAACTCATTTCTATAAACTGAGAAATTACTTCTATGACTGGAAAATTGGGAAAAATTGGGCTAGTTTGAGACTTAATATATTCTCCATTTCGCAGAACATAAATTTGCAATTGATCATTTTCATAGCGCCACAGTTCTGCAACACCGAGCGCTTGATAAGCACTTAACTGAGTTTTAGAAGTAACATCAACTTCAATGGCTAAATCTGGCGGTGGGTCAACCGTTAAATCTAACCGTTTTTTTCCAATCATCGCTTGATAATTTTGAATATAAAAACAATTATCCGGTTCAACTCCAGCCGCCATTCCTTGACGTTTAAATGTTGTTGACCCAAAACATTCCCGTTCTATTTCTAGTTCTTCTAACAGAATTTTTACCATATCCCCAATAATTTCTTTATTAAATTCATGTTCTGGTAAAGGCATCCTAATCTCCAAAATTCCTTGAAAATAAGCCACTCGCGCCCCCCGATGTTCGCCCAACTCCGCTAAAATCGCCTCAAAATCTTGCCAGCTTACATCCAGAAACAGCACACGCTGTCCAGGGGGAACGCTGAGTTGCTTGAGTTGCAGTGTCACCATCACCATTACCCTTTTCTAAGAGTTACTTTTAGTTTAATACAATTCAAAATCAAAATTTTATCCTTTAAACCAAAAAACAAGGAAGGGTTAAACAAATGTCATCAATACCCAGTGTTAAGCAAGAGTTATTAAATTTAATAGAACAGTTACCTGATCATTCTTTAGCTAACAGGGGCAAGATTTTCGGCCAAATAGTTTTCTAAAAAGGTTTGGGGAGAAATGCCCTGTTTTTGAGCTTCGGCTTCGAGTTGGCGAATCATCCACAGGGGTAAATTGAGTTCTATTTTTTGCTTTTCTCGGTTGGGTCGTCTGGCAGTCGAGAAATCCATAAATTCGGTGAGGTCTTCACCTGCGTCAAATTTTGCGTCAAATTCTTCGGCTTTCATATAAAAATCAAGGAATGGTTAAACAGATATAATTGCTAACATTTTTAATTTGTTATTCCCTATTTTTTTAACGGGACATAACTAATAATGTCTTGATATTCATTTTCCTCCGCAGCTAAAGCAATTAAAATTAAATCCTCAATAACTTGACCAAAATTTGCTTGTTTTCTTAAAACTAAAATTCCAGGAATGTGATCCCCATTGTTTAAATGATCAGCTAAATGGACAGGCATAGAACTGCGGTTATTAGTCACTAAAATAAATCCGAATTTTTCACACCAAGACAAAATTTCAGGATCAAGCGTTCCAATAGAGGGAGTATTCGGATCACCAATTCTTAAAACAACAAGATCAGAAACACGGTTTTTAAGCTGTTCTTGATAAACAGGTGGGAGATTTTCATCAATTAGATATTTTATGGGCATTCTTGACTCACCTTAACCGCTTCCTGTTCAGCTTTTAACTTCAGCAATCTTTTGACAACAGTAGGGGGATTTTGATCATGTTCTGCTTCAGCTTCATTTGTAGCAGTTAACCAATTTTCTAAATAGTCAGAAACCTGTTCTTGATTTCTAAAATAATAAAGAATAGTGGCATAAATTTGTTCTAATGTAACTGTTGTAAAATGCTTTTGGATTTCTTCGGGGGATTGATGATTATAAAGATATTCATACAAAATCTGTTCAATGCTAATGCGTGTTCCTTTAATTCGGATATCATCAGGAGCAAGAACATGAAAATAATCGTGCAATTGAATCAATGATTGTATCATTTTTGTTAAAGTTTATATAGCAAGTCTAAATCAGTTGTACAAATAGCTGGAAATCCAAATAATCGTAGGGGCGAGGCGCGCCTCGCCCCTAGACACTGTTTTAGCTTACAAGTGGGTACTAATAATCATTATAACAATTTATTTAAAAAAATGATTGCCGTGAAGCGATCGCTTAAACCTAAAAACAAGGAAGGGTTAAACAAATGTTATCAATAAGGGAACAATGGTAATTTACCCAATAACAATAAATTCAATTATTATCCGTATGATTATTATCAATATTCTCATCAATATTACAATCTTGTATAGATAATTCAGTAATTTCTGATGTCGGAATTGTTAGATGAAACTGAAAAACGATTTGATGTTGTTCAATATTAACAGTAGTGATATTAATAACGCTTTGTTTAGGTAATAAATTTTTAACAGGAACTTTGTTATCCAGCTTAGATTTATAACCCGATTCATCAAGCCATTCATAAATCTTACGCCAGTTTTCTACTTTTTCAGCTTTATCTAACAAACATTTTACATATTTATAAATCGTTGCACATAAATCTGATTCTACACCTCTAGGAATTTTATCTAATTTTTGAGCGATTTCCGAGGGACTACAGCCAGACAATAACCCCCTTAAGTGAGCTTTTTCAATGGGAGTGAGATGCTTTCCTTTCGCAGATGCCAAGTCAGCATAAAGACTATCTAAGTCCCATTCCTGGGCCGCTTGGCTAAATATTTTGTCCACTTGAGCCATATTTCGGGCATAAAAAACAGCTAACACGATTCTAACATTAATTCTAACCTTAATCAGTAGACAACTAGAAATTAGTTAATTTATTATCAGTCATGAGAGGAGTTCGACAAACCAGGGAAAAATAGGAAACCTATGCCAACAGGGGATATAGCGGATTTTGCAATTAACCAGGAACCACGCTGTCCAGTTGTTCTGTTATTGGATAACTCAGGTTCCATGTCCGGTCAACCCATCCAGCAGTTAAATCAAGGGGTTGCCGTGTTTAAGCAATCCGTAGATGAAGATGAACTAGCCAAGCAGAGAGTAGAAGTAGCAGTTATTTCCTTTGGCCCAGTGGTAATGCGTCAAGATTTTGTTACAATCGATCAGTTTGTCCCTCCACAGCTACAAGCACAGGATTTAACCCCGATGGGAGAAGCGATCAATTACGCTTTGGACTTACTAGAAAATCGCAAAGCTGATTATATAAATAGTGGTACTCAGTATTACCGACCTTGGGTTTTTCTGATTACAGATGGTTCTCCTACAGATAACTGGCAAAACGCTGCACAACGAGTCAGACAGGGTGAGAATGATAAGAAATTTTCCTTTTTTGCAGTTGGTGTTCAAAATGCAGATGTGAAAATTTTAAGTCAAATTGCTCCTGTAAGTCGTCCACCATTATTGCTCAATGGTCTTGATTTTAAATCGATGTTCTTATGGCTGAGTCAATCTATGAAACAAGTTTCTCATAGTCAACCCGGAACAACAACAATGGTACAAACTGCACCTGTAGGATGGGGTCAGGTAGCGACCTAATAGAGTGAGGAAATTTCATGTCTTGGAAAGCGATCGCTTGTTTTGCAGAAGGTACAAGCCATCAAAAATTAAGCTTACCCTGTCAAGATTACGCTGAGTTTATCAGGGTTAATGACTCTGGGAAATTTGACAATAATGGTGACGTTATTATCGGTGCTGTATCGGATGGGGCTGGGAGTTGTAAACATTCTGATGTCGGTTCTAAGTTAGCAGTTGAAACAGCCCTAAAAGATTTAGCAGATTGGCCTAAATACTTAAAAGATCGGAATGAAGATTCATCCGAAAAAATCTTAAAAAAGTTTGCTAATGAAGATTTTCAAGAAACTTTAAGAAAAGTTCAAGAAGCGTTTGACACAAAAGCGAGGGAAATCAACTGTTCGCCAAAAGATTTATCCTGCACTTTGCTAGTTGTGGTTGCTACTCCTGATTGGCTTGCCGCTATGCAGATCGGAGATGGTTTTATTGTGATTAAAAAACCCGAATCAGAATATCAATTACTATTTCATCCCAGTAAAGGAGAGTATGCGAATGAAACCACTTTTGTAACTGCCTCAAATGCTTTAGAGATGATGCAAGTTGAGGTATCATTTGGGGCGCAAGAGTTTATCTGTGCTTCTACCGATGGACTCGAAAGACTAGCAATCAATATAAAAGATTGGCAGCCACACGCGCCTTTTTTTGAGATGTTTAAAAAGGCATTAGAAATTCGGTCAGAGGAGGAAGAAAAAATTTCTACACAAGAGTGGTTAAAATCAGAAGAAATTAACAAAAGAACCGATGATGATAAAACTCTATTATTATGTTGGTATGACTGTGGCGTAAAAACTCTTCCTCCTTCCAGTGAGGGTGAAAAATCGAATTCCTTGGAGGAACAGGGTTTTTCCGACGTACCTGAAGTGAGTAGACACCGCTATAATATATCTTCTAATTTATTAATTATCAATGTTTTATTAGGGATTGTCTGGAACGCAATTTCCCACGATTTATTCTTTGATATAACAATTGACAATGAATATTTAAGTGACAATGTAGATTTAAGATTAATTATTTCTTTATTAATAGCAAGTATATTTGCTATGCTTATCTTTATAATTAATTGGAATATATATAAACAAAAACTAAAAATCAAAAATGAAAACCAAAAGTTATTTTATATCATGAAAGTTTCTAGTATTGGTTTGGGATTAGGAGGAATATTTTATTACTTAATGCGTGAATGTATTGTTCGTTTATTATCAATAAAAATTTGATTTAATCCTCAATAAGTATGGCCAAAAACCCAAGTTACTATGACAGTAAAGGTCAATCCATTTCCCTTGTTCAACAAATAGGTCAAGGTGGTGAAGGTACTGTTTGGACAACGAATCGGAAAGGATATTTAGCGAAAATTTATCATAAAATTAGTCAAGAGCAAGCCAAAAAACTCGAATTAATGATTGCGAACCCGCCAAAAAATCCGACTGCGGGTCAAAATCATATTGCCATTAGCTGGCCTAATGATTTAATTAAAGATAAGCAAAAACGATGTGTAGGCTTCTTAATGCGACAGATTACTGGTGCTAAAGAAATGATCTGTGTCTATCTCCCTGCAAATAGGATTCAGAAAGCTCCTAGATTTAACTGGTATTGTCTGCATATCATCGCTTTAAATTTTATTTCTATTATTAAAGAGATTCATGCTAAAAATTATATTATTGGAGATATTAATACTAAAAATATTCTGGTTAATGATCGCAGTTTAGTTTCTTTAATTGATACTGATTCTTTTCAAGTTACGGAATCTCAAACAGGTAATGTTTATCGTTGTTCGGTCGGTGTAGAAGGTTTTATACCTCCTGAATTAATTGGTAAAGATTTATCTAAATTGACACAAACTCGATATCATGATCGATTTCGATTAGGGGTAATGATTCACTATCTACTGTTTGGTTATCATCCCTTTATGGGAAAATGGTCAGGTTCAGGAGATCCACCAGGACAAAATGAATCGATTAGTAAAGGTTATTGGCCTTATGGCAATAATAGTCTTTTACAACCCAGTCAGAATACAATTCCTATAAATGTTGTACATCCAGAACTTGAAAAATGCTTTCTCAAATGTTTTAATGACGGTCATCAATCCCCTTCTTCTCGTCCATCTCCTGAAGATTGGTTAAATGCTTTACAGCTTGCTATCACTGATTTAGTTGTTTGTAGTAAAAATAAAAATCATATCTATAGTAAACATTCTAGTGGCTGTTATTGGTGCGATCGCGCTAATACTTTAAACGTTGATATTTTTCCATCTGTTCAAAATCCTATTCATCCAAAACCGCTAACATCAAAGTCTCCACCCCCACCTCCACCAAAACCTCAAAATGGTTCTTCTTCTCAAAATAGGTTGATCCAAAAGTTGCAATCTGAAAATCGATCCTTAACAGTAAAAGTAGATCAATTAAATAAACGCTCGAAGGTTTTATCAAAACTAGCTGTAATTAGTACAATTATTGCTACAGCTTTAGCAAGTTTATCTCTCTTTCAATATAATGAACTTAAAAAATATACCTATGTCAATTTTTGTAATAAAACTTCTTATCAAACAATCTATGTCGCATTAGCTTACTGGGATGGAACCGGATTACGATCAAAGGGTTGGTATCCTGTTAAATCAGGAGGATGTAAAGAAGTTAGTGTAGCTCAAAACTATAATGGTAATGTCTATGGCTATGCAGAATATAATTCTGGGGAAGTTAGCTGGGGAGGACAATACTCTTTTTGTGTAGATCTAGTTGACAGGTTCAGTATTTCTGAAAGTGATAAAGTCAGTTGTAGTGGGAGTAATCAAAAAAGCGTAACAATGAGTGCATGGTCTGTATCCCCTGGTACAAATAATTGGAATCTTTCTCCGTAAGGATGGGGCGGGTTTATTAAGATTGGGGTAATGTGATAGAGGTTGACTCGAACCCGCCCCTACAGTTGGGGGATTTAATCATAAGGGAAAGTGTGAGTGCTGTCAGAAACCGGGTTTCTCAATAGATATTGATGGGATACAATTAACTTTAATTAGAAACCCGGTTTCTTGAGATTTTGCGATCGCCGCCCTAATCTTCTTGATCATCATCCGATAAAATATATTCATCTTCAAAAACCTCTGACCAAGACAGCGAGGTTAATCGACATTTTTTCCCCATTTCATCCTCAGCATCCTTCACCGCATTCTCAAAACATTTTTCCCAGATAGACTCAAGAAAATTACGATTCAAACTTGGCATTTCTTCTTGACTTTCCTGAATTTCTCGACGGGCTGAACGAATACTAATAGTCCAACTAGAACTGCGTTTTTGAGGTTGACATTTCCATTTAATAACGGGTCGCATTAAGCGAATTAGCTGGCTTTTGACCACTCTTTTTTCAGTTCTTCCCATTGCTTCAATTAGAGATTCTAAACCTTCCGTTGCTTCCATATATTTTCCTTCTTTGAGAAGTTTATGAACATTAACAGCCGTTTGATAATGAGAACACACTGCTAACCAGTCCCAATCTTGTTTAGTCAGCATGGCTATTTCCTTGATATTACTAATATTCATCAATTTATCATAACTAATAGGATTTGGAGAAACAAATCTTTATTAATTAGGGTGTTGTTAATGCCTTGGTTGCTTAACTATTGGCTCAATATTTCGGTTTCGATGTTACGGTTATTTTCTCGATATTTTTCTCCTTTAATAACTACCGTTCAATAAATCAATGAGAAACCTATTCAATTATTTCATCATATTGGTTGCTATCGTGTTCTCGATGCTGTTTCATTGAGAGCAGAATTTCGTCTAATGGCGTTTGGTTTAGCCACTGATGGCGCTCTTGGGTATAGTCGCCTTGACCGAGATTAAAGTAGTTAATAAACCGGATAGCATCAACGACTCCTAAAGAATCAATTAAGGCTTGATATCCTTGTTTGATAATTTCTTGCTGGGTTTTAGTCATGGTTTTGCTCCTATTTTTGGGTAATACTCATTAGCCATTGAACGGGATTGTTAACGGGAACCTGGATAAGCTGAATATTTCTTTGGGTTTTTTTGATTAGACGGTCATCTGTGGATAAAAATATATTGGCACGGCTTCGTTCTGCACTGGCGATGTGGGTGGCATCGTAGCCAGAAAATCCTAATTTTACAAGTTCTATAGAACGGTTTTCTATCAATTGACTGCTGATTATTTTAATTTTAGCAATTCTCAGGATTGCCTTGACGTTCTTGAGTCTTTCAACGTCGGGAGTTTGAGCGAGTTCTGCATCTAAGGCGGTGCTGGTGATTAGTTTCCATTGTCCTGATTGGCATTGGCTTAAGATAGTGAGGATTGCTTGGGTTTCTAAGGTGATTCGGGGCTGGGTTTGGTCGTCAAAGGGACGATTAAGGCAGCAAGCATCTAAATAAATTCTATAGCTTTCACTCATATCAGGCGTGTCCTCCCGGTTAACAATTCTTGCATCATTCCCTCCTCCTTTCTTTATGGAAGATGGCATTATCACCGATATTTTTACAGGTTCTTCTCAACAGTCAGGAGGAAGTTGGGATATTAATCTCAATTAGAAACCCGGTTTCTTCAGATTTTGCACCGTGCTAATCTTCTGGGTCATCATCCGATAAAATATATTCATCCTCAAAAACCTCTGACCAAGAAAGGGAAGTCAAATGACATTTAACTTTCCTCATTTCCAGTTCAGCTTCTTTCAGGGCTGCTTGAAAACATTTATCCCAAATTGATTCAATAAAATCTCTATTTAAACTCGGAACTTCCTCTTGAATATCCTCGATTTCTCGACGGGCTGAGAGCATACTAATCGCCCAACTAGAACTGCGTTTTTGAGGTTGACATTTCCATTTGATAATATGAACCATTAACCGAATTAACTGACTTTTTAAGGCGCGTCTGTCATTTCTTCCCATTGCTTCAATTAGAGATTCTAAACCTTCTTTTGCTTCCATTACTTGATTCTCCTGTAAGAGTTGCTGGATAGTTACAGCCATTTGATACTCTGATCCAGTTGCTAACCAGTCCCAATCTTGTTTAGTCAGCATTGCCATTTCCTTGAGATTACCCATATTTATAAACTTATCATAACTAACGCATTCCCTATTTAAGCTACAGTAAAAGATATATTTTCTAGAACTACATGGGGGATATTTCCTGTACCTAAAACCTGTGTAGCATCTAAAATTTCTATCCCTACTAATAACTCATTTTCACCAATATTTAAAGCAATTTCCTCGGTTAACTGTAAAGTCCGACACTGATGCTTGCCTTCTACAAGTCTAATGTAGAGAGCATTAACTTCTGAATCATAACTAATCTTCATAAATTTTGACCTCAAAAATAAAAAGTATAGACCGTGATAACGACTAACTCAGTATCAGTCTCGGCAACAATCGGTGCTACTTTCTTGAGAGAGTGGAACTTACCCTGCCAATAATTATTATACTGAAAAGTGGCTTGATATTTGTATTTACCATTTTTAGCAGCTTGTCGATTACCTGTAATAATGGTATCAACAATTTCTGCTTCATTTGTACCTCTTTCAATCGCTTGTTCTTGGGCATGATTAGTTAATCTAATGGGTTTCACTCTTTAGGTACTCCAGCAGCTACAAGTTCATTAGTGATGCCATTTTCAATCCCATCATGCTGACATCAAGAGATTTTAGAATAAATTTTAGCAACAGCTAACCGTGCTTTATCTTTACTATTACTTGCTTTTTTCTTAGGGATATTTGTTGATCTGTATTAAGGTATAACCTAAACTTGTATGTCTCGAAAATTATCGAATTTTCAAAACCTCGCATATAATATAACACGATCTTGTTCATTTTATCGGGATTGACCCATATTGCATTAACTTGCCTAAGCGGAGGAAAGAACATAACTGTTAATCGTTAACTGTTAACTGTGAACAAATTATCAGGAGATTTATGAAAATTGGCATTGCTAAGGAAAGTCAGGTAGATGAACGGCGAGTCGCCCTCATCCCTGATGTTGTCGCCCGTTTGGTTAAACAGGGTGTGGAAGTATGGGTGGAGACAGGGGCCGGGGAACGGGCCTGTTTTTCCGATGCGACTTATGAACAGGTTGGGGCGAAAATTGTTGATCAGGGGACACTTTGGGGCGAAGTGGACGTCCTGCTGAAAGTGGGGGTATTAGAGGACTCAGAAGTCTCTCAACTCAAGTCTGGAGGGGTTTTAATTACCTTTTTGAACCCCTTGGGAAATCCTGAATTAGTCCAGAAACTGGCGGCGCAGAACGTGACTGCCTTTAGTATGGAACTGATCCCCCGTACCAGTCGCGCCCAAAGCATGGATGCCCTATCCTCCCAAGCGAACTTGGCCGGATATAAGGCGGTATTAATTGCCGCAGCAACTTTACCGAAATATTTCCCGATGTTAACCACGGCCGCCGGAACTATTCGTCCCGCTAAGGTGTTAATTTTGGGGGCTGGGGTCGCTGGGTTACAAGCGATCGCCACGGCCCGACGTCTGGGTGCTATTGTCGAAGGGTTTGATATTCGTCCCGAAGTCAAAGAACAGGTACAAAGTTTGGGGGCTAAGTTTGTAGATGTGTCCCTAGAGGAAGATACTGTGGCCGAGGGGGGTTATGCTAAGGAAATTTCCGAAAAAGCCAAGGAACGCACCCGTGAAGTCCTGACGCAGCACGTCGCGGCTTCTGATGTGGTGGTGACAACGGCCCAAGTTCCGGGCAGAAAGGCCCCGGTATTAGTCACGGAGGAGATGGTAGCCCAAATGAAACCGGGTTCGGTGATCGTCGATCTGGCTGCGGAACAGGGGGGAAACTGTGAATGCAGCGAAGCCGGGAAAGATGTGGTCAAATATGGTGTGACAATTATTGGGCCGATTAATTTGCCTGCTTCCATGCCCATTCATGCCAGTGAAGTTTATGCTAAAAATATTTCGGCTTTATTGGCATTAATGATTAATAAAGAGAAGCAACTGGAGATCAATTTTGCCGATGATATTCTTGATGGTGCTTGTGTAACCCATAATGGTGAAATTCGCTCTCAACGAGTTAAAGATGTTTTGAGTGCAAATAGTCAACAAGTCTCGATTTCTGGTTAAGTTCACAATCTCTAAATCTAAAATTATATGACCGCAGAAACATTAATTTCCGCATTGTTTGTGTTTGTTTTAGCAACATTTGCGGGGTTTGAAGTGATTACGAAAGTTCCGCCAACTCTCCATACTCCCCTGATGTCTGGGGCAAATGCGATTTCAGGAATTTCCGTTTTAGGAGCGTTAATTATTGCGGGCGATCGCGATTGGAATGTCACCGTAATTCTGGGATTTATTGGGATTATTCTGGCCATGATTAACGTTGTCGGTGGCTTTTTAGTCACAGATCGAATGCTAGAAATGTTTAAGAAAAAAGAGGTTAAAGCCTAATGGATATTCGCTTAACGGGAATACAACTCAGTTATTTAGTGGCAGTCACCTTCTTTTTCTTTGGATTAAAAAAGTTAGGTTCTCCAGCAACAGCTAGAAGTGGCAATTTATGGGCAGCAATTGGGATGTTAATTGCGGTTGTTGCCACGATGTTAGATCGGCAGGTTTTGAACTATGAAATGATCGTTCTTGCCTTAATTATTGGTTCGGTCATTGGGGCAGTGATGGCCTATAAAGTTCAAATGACAGAAATGCCCCAAATGGTAGGTTTACTCAACGGTTTGGGGGGTGCGGCTTCTTCAATGGTGGCGGTGGGAGAATTTTGGCGCTATTTAGCCCTAGCTGAAACTCCCCCTTTAGGCACAACAATTACCGCAATTTTAGGGGTATTAATTGGGGGGATAACCTTTACAGGTTCGATGATTGCCTTTGCAAAATTGCAGGGCATTATGAGTGGTTCTCCGATATTATTTCCCCTGCAACAACAGTTCAATATTCTGCTGTTTGTTGCTTTTGGACTAGGCAGTATTTATATCTGCATAACACCTTTTAATGTAGCGGTGTTTTTAGGGTTAGTGTTCATTTCCCTAATTTTGGGGGTGTTATTCGTCATTCCCATCGGGGGCGGCGATATGCCTGTGGTGATTTCTCTGTTAAATTCCTTTTCCGGGTTAGCAGCATCCGCTGCCGGGTTTGTGGTGATGAACAACCTGTTAATCATTGCCGGGGCGTTAGTTGGGGCGTCGGGAATTATCCTAACGGTGATTATGTGTAAGGCGATGAACCGTTCTTTAACTAACGTGCTATTTGCGGGTTTTGGTACAGGAGAAAGCGGTTCTGGGACTGTTAGTGGAGGCACTGCAACGGATCAAACCATCCGCAGTATTGATGCAGAAGAAGGGGCGATGATGTTAGGATATGCCCGTTCTGTGGTGATTGTACCCGGTTATGGAATGGCCGTAGCCCAGGCGCAGCATAGCGTTAAGGAGTTGGTAGATCAATTAGAAAGTAATGGGGTGGATGTCAAATATGCCATTCATCCTGTGGCGGGACGGATGCCGGGACACATGAACGTGCTGTTAGCGGAGGCAAATGTTCCCTACACTCAGTTATATGATATGGATGACATTAATCCGCAGTTTGATCAAACCGATGTAGCGTTAGTTATCGGAGCCAATGATGTAGTTAACCCGGCGGCCAGGGAAGATAAAAATAGCCCGATTTATGGGATGCCGATTTTGGATGTTGATAAAGCTAAACATACAATTGTGATTAAACGCAGTATGAATACTGGGTTTGCCGGGGTAGAAAATGACCTGTTTTATAAGGATAAAACCATGATGTTATTTGGCAGTGCTAAGGATGTTGTGGCTAAGTTAGTTTCGGAAGTAAAACAACTGTAAAACCATCTTTCCCAACCCTCCCCACAACTTCGGGCAGGGCGTTTTCAAAGTAGGATGGGCTACGCCCATCTCTGCTTAAGCAATCAGGAATATAATTAAGGTAATAATTAAAGCGATCGCTTAAACAAACAATCAAGGACGGGTTAAAAAAATGTCATCAATATCAAAGAGGGTAAGATCTGGATTCAGCTTAATTTCTGTTACAGCAACCGTCTTAATCAAGATGTAACAATATTTATTGGTCTTACCAGTTCCGTTAAGAATTAGGGGTCGAGGGGGGCTTTACAACCCAGGGCCTAAAATTTTGTTAAATTATTATTAAATTTCCCATTCAATCACTGTATAGTTATACAATCTCTATGAGTTCGCACCAGATGGTTCTCAATGCTGTGTCTGGAGAGAAACTGAACGTTTCAGGAGGAAAACAAATGCGGATCATGTTGATTCAGCCCAATTATCATTCCGGGGGCGCTGAAATTGCCGGAAATTGGCCCCCTAGCTGGGTTCCTTATGTCGGGGGTGCGTTGAAAACCGCCGGGTTTACCGACATTGAATTTGTCGATGCCATGACCAACTTTATTGAGGATGAAGAATTAGCCAAAATTATTCAAGATCGTCAACCGGATGTGGTGCTGGCGACAGCTATTACTCCGATGATTTATAAATCTCAAAATACCCTCAAAATCGTTAAACAAATTTGCCCGAATGCGAAGGCAATTATGGGGGGGGTTCACCCAACCTATATGTATCGGGAAGTGTTGAGTGAAGCACCTTGGGTTGATTATATTATTCGAGGAGAAGGTGAAGAAATAACGGTTAATTTATTAACAGCGATCGCTAATGGTACTGATGAAATAGAACGTCAAAATATCTTAGGAATTGCCTTTTTAGATGAGGGTAGAGTTGTCGCTACTCCTGCCCATCCTCCAATTACAGATTTAAACACTCTCACCCCAGATTGGAGTTTATTAAACTGGGATACATATATTTACACTCCTCTGAATACCAGAGTTGCGGTTCCTAATTATTCCAGAGGTTGTCCGTTTCGCTGTCGCTTTTGTTCTCAATGGAAATTCTGGCGCAAATATCGTTCCCGGTCTCCCAAACATTTTGTTGATGAAATCGAAACTTTAGTCAAAGAACATCAGATCGGATTTTTTATTCTAGCCGATGAAGAACCCACGATCAATAAATCTCGATTTGTGGCATTATGTCATGAATTAGTTGATCGGAATTTAGGGGTACATTGGGGGATTAATACGAGGGTTACAGATATTCTCAGAGATGAGCAAGAATTACCGTTATATCGCCAAGCGGGATTAGTTCATGTCTCCTTGGGAACGGAAGCGGCAGCCCAATTAAACTTGAATTTATTTCGCAAAGAAACCACCATTGCAGACAATAAAAAAGCCGTTCAATTGTTACGCAAAAATGGGATTTTGGCGGAAGTTCAGTTTATTATGGGATTACCCAATGAAACCCCAGAAACCATTTTAGAATCCTATCGGATGGCGCGGGATTGGAAAGCGGATATGACCAATTGGAATATGTATACTCCTTGGCCGTTTTCTGAATTATTTCAAGATTTAGAAGATCGAGTAGAAATCCGCGATTATTCTCATTATAATTTTGTCACCCCGATTATTAAACCCGATAATATGAGCCGGGAAGATGTTCTTAAAGGGGTGCTGCAAAATTATGCTCGGTTTTATTCTTGGAAATTTCTGGAATATTGGTTTGAAAAAGATCCGTTTAAACGCCGTTATTTGCTCGGTTGTCTTTGGGCATTTGTGAAAACAACGTTTAATAAACGATTCTATAATTTGAAACGGGTGAAACAAAAAGGATTCCATACCGAAGTTGAATTTGGCTTTGATGAATCTAAGATTTTGACCCCGGAACAGATGACAAAATCTCAACAGAAAAATTCGGCAGATATTGACTTTTTAGGAACGATTTCCGCCTGCGGCGCGGCTAATGATTTATCCTCCTGCGAAAGTTATACCAAAATTAACCCGAAACATGATATAATCCAGGTAGCTGTGATTGAAGATGATGAACAAACACGCCTAAACCTACGGACAAATTTGCGATCGCAACCCGGAATAGAAGTCGCCAGCGAAGCCACGAATGCCGAAACAGGCTTAGTGCTACTGGAATCGATTGATGTTGATGTTGCGGTTGTTGATAGCACTCTACCGGATATGGATTTGGTCAAGTTTATTCGCATGGCGCGGAAAGTTCAAGGAAATTCCTATGTGATTCCATCCAAAATTTTAATTTTGGTGACCCCTGACCAAGAATCAATATTATCAGAGGCTTTAAAAGTGGGAGCCGATGGCTTTTGTTTGAAAGATGCACCGATTCAAAAACTAGCAGATGCGGTGCAAATGATCCATAATCAAGGGAGTTATCACGATCCGGCAATTGCCCCTTTAATTTTAACACCAATAACCCCAGGATAAATTTTGCTTTTAATGTGAAATAAGGAAACAGAGTCGTTTATTGTATTTCTTCAGTTGAGGAGAGGAAAATAGGTGGGTTTTTAATCTACAATTTTACGAGGGAGGGATGACAGAAATTTTTGTCATCCCACAATCAACCTTGATTCACCCGCACCGATTGATCAAAAATTATATTAGGTTGAGGAGATTTTCATGACCTTTCAAGTCGCAACTTCACCCGAAAATGAACCGAAGTTAAACGGTTTAACAGTTGCGTTTTTTAGTATTATCCATTTGCTGGCTTTATTGGCGCCTTGGTTTTTTTCTTGGTCAGCAGTAGGAATCACCCTATTTCTACATTGGTTTTTTGGCAGTATTGGGATTTGTTTAGGCTACCATCGGTTGTTAAGTCATCGTAGTTTTAAAGTTCCCCAATGGTTAGAATATTGCATTACTTTAATTGGGGTTTGTGCGTTACAAGGAGGGCCGATTTTTTGGGTCGCCGGACACCGTTTGCACCATGCCTATACCGAAGATGAAGATAAAGATCCCTACTCCGCACGACGGGGATTTTGGTGGAGTCACATGATGTGGATTTTCTACCCTCGTCAATCCTTTTTTGATGCTGAACATTACAAACGATTTGCACCGGATTTAGCGCGAGATCCCTTTTATTCTTGGTTAGATCGTTATCATCTTTTGCTGCAAATTCCTGTTGCTGTGCTGCTTTACGCTATCGGGGGTTGGTCATGGGTGATTTATGGGGTATTTTTACGCGCTGTGCTGTTATGGCATAGCACCTGGTTTATTAACTCGGTGACTCATATGTGGGGATACCGCACCTTTGATACCAATGATAATTCGCGCAACCTCTGGTGGGCAGCGATTGTCACTTATGGCGAAGGTTGGCATAATAACCATCACGCTTACCCGAATGTTGCCAAAGCAGGTTGGAAATGGTGGGAAATTGATATGACCTGGTGGTCAATTTGGGTATTGAAAACCGTAGGTTTAGCTCAGAAAGTGGTTTTACCACCGACTCAACAGGCAACAGAAACCTAAATTAATATTATCCCTGCCTGTAGAGGGGGCGAGGTGACCTCGCCCCTACAATTGATCTAAAGGGTACAGATTTGGCTTAATCTGGATCAAAGAACTGATCAAGCTAAATATTCAGATGTTAGAGCAAGCCAACGAGTTATTTAAGCAAGGAATTTCATACTATCAAAATGGGCAATATCAAGCCGCGTTAAAATCTTGGCAGGACGCGCTGCAATCCTATATAAACCTAAAAGAACGCAAACGGGAAGGGTCAGCCTGGGGGAATTTAGGCGTTGTTCATGAAGCGCTGTTAAACCCCGAACTAGCAATTAATTGTTATCAGGAACATTTAGCCATCAGTCGTGAAATTCAAGATCCCAAAGGAGAACTGAATGCTTTAGTTAATCTCAGCAATATTTTTTATAATTTGAGAGATTATCCTAACGCCCTAAAATATCAACAACAACGGTTAGAACTCACTCGTCAATTGCTAGACCCCCACACCGAAGAACAAGCCTTATCAATATTAGGAAGAATTTATCTAGCTCAAGAACAATTTGAGTCCGCCGCTAACTCTTATCAACAACAATTCATCCTTGCCCAATCTAACAAAAACTATCAAAGTCAAGGCAACGCCCTCAACTATTTAAAATCAATCTATGAACATTTAGAACAATGGGATCAAGTGCAAATCTATTCCCAACAACATCAGACTATATTTCGTCAATTTTTAATCGAGAACCCCGGAAATATTGTACAACAGGCAGAAAGTATGGGGCTAGATCCCTTAATAGATTTCGTCGGAATGGATTTAAGCCATCTTGATTTTAATTACACTGATTTACGAGGAATAAACTTAGAAAAAACAAACCTGAGTTATACTAATTTCACTTTAGCCGATTTGAGTGGGGCAATTTTAAAAGAAGCCGATTTGAGCCATGCTATTTTTACCAATGCCAATCTACGCGATACCGATTTCACCCATGCTAATTTTATAGAAACCGATTTACGCACAAAAATGCCCAGGGCTAATTTGAGTTATGCCAATTTAACTCAAGCTGACTTGACGAGTGCCTATTTACCCCATGCCAATTTCACTCAAGCCAACCTCAGCAACGCCAATCTTCAATATGCCGACTTAACGGGGGTGAATTTCCAAGGCGCGAACCTCACAGGGGCGAATTTCAGCCGCGCCGAGATCAAAGATGCTCTTGTCGAAAACGTTGATTTTACCCATGCTGTGGGAATTTCCAGTCGAATTAAATCCGAGTTAGTCAAACGTGGGGCAATTTTTGAGGAAAATGAAGATTAGGTTGGTGGCGATGAATGAAGATATCGGGCTTTACCCCTGCAATTTTCAATCATAATCATTGACTAATATCAATAAACACAACCATTAAAACCCATGACTGGTGTAGAAGGACTTTGGCCCCATAATCTCAGCCCAAATCGCTTGGCGGTATTGGAACGTAAACTTGTACTTTGGTTACAAGCACAGCCCTTACCCCCCGATATTCACGAAATGGCACTCCATTATGATAGCCATGAAGACCTGCAATTGTTAACCCAAAAAGCAGCGGCTCAAGGCTGTCATTTTTCTGATTTGCAAACAACAGTTCAAGCCGTTATCTCAGCAAAAACCGATAATTTTTTAGAATTAGCAGAAATTGCAGGTTTAAATCCTTTAGAAGATTTTGCTGACGCGAAATTATTAGGAGCTAATTTAAGCGGATTGGATTTAATCGGGGCAAAACTGCCGAATGCCTATTTACGAGGGGCAGATTTAAGCGATATTAATTTAACAAATGCTGATTTAAGAAATGTAAATTTAGGAGGAGCAGATTTAAGTGGAGCCTTATTAAGTGATACGGATTTAAGCGGTGCAGATTTACATCGGGTTAGTTTGGCTTTAGCGAATTTAAGCGGGGCTAATTTAACCAATGCTAACTTAGAAGAAGCCAATTTAAGTAACTGCAATTTGAGCGATGCTAATTTAAGCGGAGCTTGTTTAAAAAATGCTGATTTACATCAAGCGGGATTAGCTTTAACTAATTTAGTCAACGTGGATTTTACGGGTGCTAATGTTAAAGAAGCTCGGCTATGGCATGATTCGGGAATTTCCGACGAAGTGAAAGCAGATTTAATCAAAAGGGGAGCAATTTTTGATGAAAATATAGAAAAAATAAAACGAGATTAACTAAATTCTTCTCCGCAACAATTGTAAGGGCGAGGTAACCTCGCCCCTACACAGGGATTATCGAACAATAAAAGCTCTTTCAATATTATTATAGAGAGTGATGACAATCTACTCGATAAAGAAATTGCTATGTTTGATGCCTTAAGTGAACGCTTTGAATCCGCCTGGAAGAAACTCCGAGGTCAGGATAAAATTAGTGAGTCTAATATTCAAGATGCCTTAAAAGAAGTCCGTCGCGCCCTATTAGAAGCCGATGTTAACCTGCAAGTGGTGAAGGAATTTGTCGCAGAAGTCGGCGAAAAAGCCCAGGGAGCGCAGGTTGTGTCCGGTGTGCGACCCGGAGAACAGTTCGTTAAAATTGTTCATGATGAATTAGTCAACGTCATGGGGGAAAGTAACGTTCCCCTGGCTCAAGCGGACACTGCCCCAACAATTATATTAATGGCGGGGTTACAAGGGACAGGAAAAACCACCGCCACGGCAAAATTAGCCCTGCATTTGAGAAAGGAAAATCGCACCACGTTGTTAGTGGCGACGGATATTTATCGCCCGGCGGCAATTAATCAATTAATTACATTAGGGAAACAAATTAACGTTCCTGTGTTTGAAATGGGAACCGATGCTGACCCGGTAGAAATTGCTCGTCAAGGGGTAGAATATGCCCGAAATCAAGATATTGATACGGTGATTATTGACACCGCCGGACGTCTGCAAATAGACGAAAATATGATGGCGGAATTAGCCCAAATTAAAGAAACTATTGAACCCCATGAAACCCTATTAGTGGTGGATGCGATGACGGGTCAAGAAGCTGCTAATTTAACTCGCACCTTTAACGACCAAATTGGGATTACTGGGGCTATTTTAACTAAGATGGATGGTGATAGTCGCGGCGGGGCGGCGCTATCAATTCGTCGGGTATCGGGGGCGCCGATTAAATTTGTTGGGGTGGGGGAAAAAGTTGAAGCATTACAACCATTTTATCCTGACCGGGTTGCCTCTCGAATTTTAGGCATGGGGGATATTTTAACCTTAGTTGAAAAAGCCCAAGAGGAATTTGACTTGGCGGATGCCGAGAGAATGCAGGAAAAAATTGTCACGGCAAAATTCGATTTTACCGACTTCCTGCGTCAAACTCGAATGATGAAAAATATGGGATCTTTGGGGGGATTAATTAAGTTAATTCCGGGGATGAATAAGATTTCCCAAGACCAATTAGACCAGGGAGAAGCGCAATTAAAACGGTCGGAAGCGATGATAAATTCTATGACCGTTGATGAACGCAAAAACCCCGATTTATTAGCGAGTTCTCCCTCCCGTCGCAAACGCATTGCGAAAGGTTCAGGAGTGCTAGAAAAAGATGTGATGAAGTTAGTCAGTGACTTCCAGAAAATGCGGGTGATGATGCAACAAATGAGTCAGGGAATGATGCCCGGTATGGGTGGTATGCCCGGTATGGGAATGCCAGGGATGGGGATGCCCGGAATGGGTGGTATGGGAGGGATGAGAGGCGGTTATCCAAGTGCTCCTAAAGCTAAGAAAAAGAAAGAGAAAAAGAAAAAAGGTTTCGGTCAACTTTAACATTTTCCCTCGTTCTAAGGTAGAACCTTGGAATGCTAATCGGAGGCTCTGCCTCCGACCCCAAAATTAACTCAAAGAAAAAATAGTTTAAAACTTATCGTTAATCATAAGAGGTACTATGGATATTCTGACACTATCACAATATGTTATTAATCAGTTTTCTCAACAAAGTCCTGACGGTATTACTCCCTTGAAACTGCAAAAACTTCTATATTATATTAAAGTTTGGACGTTAGTTGCGAGGGAACCGTTTGTTAATGCAGAGTTTGAACATTGGGATTATGGCCCTGTGAACCGAGAAATTTATAATTACTATAAAAAATATGGTAATCAGCCTATATTTCCGATGGAGGTAGCTCAAGTTGAGATTAGAGAAAATCAAAAAGAAATTATTGATTTTATTGTAGAGAATTATATGTCGTTGGATGCTTTTAAACTTTCAGAAATGACGCATACGGAAAAACCCTGGAAAAACACAAAACAATATGAAATTATTTATGATCAATTAATTTATTCCTACTATATAAAACAGCAATTTGCTAAAAACTTTCAACCTTTTGATTTATCAAATAATCCTTTTTATCCTTTAGATAGCTATTCTTTTATTTTGGATATTCACGAAAAGGATGCACAGGAAATTATTCAATATTCAAACTATAAACACTATAAGAATGCTATCAGTCAAGCTGAACGAGACTTTAACAAACAGTGGTCTAAATTTGTCCTCATATAGCTTTACTTGTGATTAAGTGAGATTGAATCATCGCTATCAGCATGACACCAATTTAGAAATTGCTTATTTAGGAGAACTAATCGCCACTTTTGGTGAAAGATCTGATTTGCTACCTGAAGAAGCAATCAAAAATATTATATATCCACGTTTCCAACAATTAGAGAAGGAACGCAGCAAGATTTTGGGTACACTCACTCAAAGTGTAGAGGAATATTATCAGTTTTGTTTGTGGATTCATGGGTTCTTATATAATAAGATTCTAAGTAATGCGGGCAAATTTAGACAGATTACAGATCCCAACGGTGGAAATGTTTATTTTGGGGGGATCAATTGTCAAACAATGAAAGATAAGTTTACTGGGACGAAACCAAACTTGATTCAATCAGAGGTTTCTGAAGCATTTACAATTTTATTTAATCATCAATTGAATCCAGTTGAAAGTTCAATCCGTTTTTATGCTGAATTTGTGGCAATTCATCCTTTTTATGATGCTAATGGGCGAATTGGTCGGTACATTGTAGATATCTATTTACAGAATCATAATTTTTATGTTGATTGGCAATCCATTAATCAAAAGCATGGTAAGTTCTTAAGAAAGTTAAATTATTGTCATAGTGTGAGAGCCAAGCAAAAAGAATTTGTAAATCAAGAAGTTTACTGGCAATCTATACGAGAAAAGTATATCGGTTATTTGCTAAATTTTTGGAGTCAGTTCGTTGAACCAATCAATACATTTACAAGATATAGCAATCCTAATAATCATCAATAGAGTTTTTAAATTCTTGCCTAATTTCTTCAACAGTTTTACCTTTACAAGAATATCTATTAAAGTTTAAGCAGATTATTAATCCAAAAATAGAAACCTAAACATTTGAATAAGTTCTACTATCTTCATAAAAACTGGTATTTTGACTACTGATAAAATAGCTCTCAAGGGAGAACCGTAAATTGTAAAAAGTATAGTTAATGAAATAAATATTGATAAAATAAAGGTAATATTTAATAATAAAATTAGTGCTGTACCATAGGAGGTTTGATTAATACACTCTAATAAAAAATTTAAACATTGATTTTGATTATTATTGTTTGAAATAAATAAATTAAAGCTGAATACTATAACAGAAAATAAAATTGCCCCAGAGAATTTTATCCATAATTTTGATTTATTATTTAAAAAATTAATGTCCCATACTTTTACAGATTCATCAATACTGCTACTCGCTAATATCTTGTTTGTAGGACTAAAAGCGAGAGAAGTAATAACTTTTGAGTGATTATGAATCGTGGAAATCAGTTTTTTCTTATTAAAATTCCAGATTTTAATGGTTTGATCAAAACTTCCACTTACTAAGTTTTTTTGATCAGAACTAATTGCTAAACAAGTAATCGCGGCTTCATGTCCATTCATTTGATAGATGAGATCACCTGTTTTAACATCCCATATTTTAATCAAGCAGTCATGACCACCACTAATTAGAATTTGCTTTTTAGAATTAAACAAAATACAATGAGTTCCACCGTTATGACCTGGAAAACTACGAACAGTTTTTCCTGTGCTTAAATTCCAGATGTTGATACTTCCATCATCACTAGCACCAGCTAAAAACTTGCCATTTTCACTAAAGCAAAGAGAACGAATAGAGTTGACATCACTGGATAAATTTAAAATTTCTAGCTGAGATTTAATATTCCAAATCTTGATCTGGTTATCTGCTTCTGCGCTTGCCAATAATTCACTATTAGGACTAAATTTAATAACTTGAACTGCATTTGATTGATCGCCAAAACTACAAATTATTTTTCGATTGATTAGATCCCATAATTTGATGGGTTCATTTTGACTTGAAGTTACTAGAAACTTTTCATTCAGACTAACATCAAATGCAGTTATTGTTTTCTTGTGACATCTAAATTCAACAAAGTTTTGCTGTTTATCGTCACCTATTTTAACAAGTTTACTATTTAACCAATTCCAAAATATTATACTACCATCGCCTTTACTGCAAATCAGGGTTTTTCCCTCGTTTATAAATGCAACAGCAAAGAAACCATAGGGTAAAACAGGTGTATTTTTATCAATACTCCATTTTGATAGAAATGAATTAAAAATTGAAGCAGTATTTTTAAATTGTTCAGTTTTTTTAATTACACCTTCAAAAATAACGGTTTGAACTTCTGACAGATTTTCAACAGTCTGATCTAGATTTTTTGAGGTAATTTCCTGAATTTCATCAGAAGCGGCAGTAATTTTTTCCGACAGATTTTGAGAAGTTTCAGAAAAAATAGTTGTTATTTCATTAACTGTTTCAATTATAGATTGAGAAGCAGTTGTTTGAACTTCTGAAATTTTTTGAACTGTCTGATCCAGATTTTTTGAGGTAATTTCCTGAATTTCATCAGAAGCGGCAGTAATTTTTTCCGACAGATTTTGAGAAGTTTCAGAAAAAGTAGTTTTTATTTCATCAACGCTTTGATGGATTTTTTGATTTGCTTCTTGAATTGCTTTTTCAAGTTGTTTTAATGGATTATTAAAAAGCGTGTCCCGAAAAAATACATGATCAACTTTAGATTTTTGAATTAACTCAAATGTTTGGCTCCATTCTAGTATATCTTCACCTGCTTTCTTTCCAGAAACTTTGACCTGCTCGATGAAAGTTAAACCTAAATTATCAATTAACTTAGATATCACTTTTCCCCAACTCTCTTGATTGGGGACTGTATTTGACTCTATTATAATATTCAAACAACCTTGTCTGATAAAAACTTTTACAGCAATTTCTTTTGTACTTAACTTACGACTTAATAAAATAGAAATAGCTTCAGAATTTCCTTGTTTAACTAATTTCAAAAGTTTTAGTTTATTCATAACAGCTAAGGGGTGAGGAGATAAGGGGATATCTATACTAAAAAGATTGTAATTCTTTCTTGGCTGAATGTCAATCGTCAATCTGAGATTCTGTATCCCAACTTGGCTAAAATCTATCCAAAACCTGACTTGGTTTTCTAAACCTCAAAAATCAAGTCAACTAAACTTTTTAAATCTGGTACTTCTAAATCCGGTTTGGCGATCGCAACTTTCGTTGCGCCTCCTCCGGGTTGTCCTTGACGACGATTAACCCAAACTGTTGTTAATCCTAAACTATTTGCTGTGGCAATATCATGGAAAATACTTTGGGCAACGTGCAGTAATTTATCAGGAGAAAGCCCGGTTTTATTTAAGGCAAATTGAAAATTATAGGCAGAAGGTTTATAGGATTGAGCTTGTTGTGCTGTAATAATATGATCAAATTCTATTTGCAAATATTGGTTAGTTTGGGCAAATAAATCATCATCAATATTAGAAATAATCACTAATTTATACTTTTGTTTTAAGGCTTTGAGAGCTTCTACCGTATCAGGAAAAGGTTGCCAATATTGTATCGAATTCGCTAAACTCTCTAATTCAGTGGGAGTCGGAGAAAACCCTAAACGTTCTCCGAACTTCTGTACCACATTTCGGAGAATTTGCCGATAGGTTTTGTATTCTCCACTTTGGGCTTCCGGTTCTAATATAGCAAATAATTCAAGTAACTGTTGATTACTCATCTCAATTCCATGAGCATTAACTAATTGTTGTAAAACCGGATTAATTCCGTTTTCCCAATCAATTAAAGTGCCATAGCAATCAAAACTCAAGGCTTCAAATTGATTAAATTCAATCATAATTATAGTTTTTTAGTATTCGTAATTCGTAATTCGTAATTCGTAATTCGTAATTCGTAATTCTAACCTTTACCCGTCACAGATAACCCTTCAACAATAATTGAAGGAGTATAACAAGAACCATTCCAATCGGCATCACCCCCTAATTCTACAACTTGTTTGAGGGCGGTGTAAACATTCCCGGCTACCATTGTATTTTTCACCCGGCCTACAATTTCCCCCTTTTCAATCCGATATCCTAAATCAACATTAATCGAAAAATCCCCACTAATTCCCGCACTTCCTCCTAACATTTGATCGACGATTAAACCCCGATCTAAACCTTGGATTAACTGAGATAAAGAACTTTTTCCCGGTTGAACTAAAAGATTAAATAAACCCGGAGTGGGATAACTGCCTAAATGGGTACGAAATCCGTTTCCGGTTGTACCACTACCCAGGGTGCGGCCTGTGGTTAAGTCGGTATAAAACAGTTGTAGAACGCCCTTTTGAATAAAGGTAATCGGACGGGTAGGCATCCCTTCATCATCAAAGGGACAACTATAGGGCCCGGCATCGGGTTCCTGAGAAATAGTTAACATCGGAGACATCACAGGGGTACTTAAGCGATCGCTCCAAGGAGAAGCCCCCTCTAAGACCTGTTTACCATTCAAAGCGGCGGAAAGGGTTCCCCAGAGCATATCGGCTGCTTTAGCAGTAAATAAGACCGGAATCCGACCCAGGGTTGATGGCACATTGTCCTTTGCCCAATTTAACCGCATTAAAATTCGTTCGGCGAGGAGGATGGGATCGAGAAAGTCCCGTTGAGTTTGGCCATCGGAAACCGCTAAAAAATCATCGCCCCGAACCCATTCCGTTTCCACATAGCCACTAAGGGTGGTGTCAGTATGGCGACATTCGAGTCCCCGTGAGTTGATCAAGCGAATGGATTCAACTTCACAGTCCCATTCTGCGGTACATAACACTTCAGGATAGGATGCTCGAATTAATCCAATCGCCTGTTTTCCCCAACCGACCAATTGTTCAACGGGTACTGATTCCCCAATATCGGGATAGGTGGATTGAGCCGTAGATTCCGTCAATTCAATGGTTTCTGGCTGATTCAGGGTACTTAAGGCGATCGCCCGCTCGACTAATTTTTGCGGTTCCACTGGCCCATAGGCAACTGCTAAACCCGGACGTCCATCTCGCCAAAGTCGCAGGGTTGTCCCTTCCGATTGGCTACTTTCCAGTTGCTTTAGGCGATTGGCTTCAAAAAAAATCGGCTTGGATAGGGATTGAGATTGAAATACTTCCGCAGCCTCAGCGCCCGATGCGGCAGCTAACTCTAATAGCTGTTCGGCGGATTGGTCGTAGGTCATGGATGGTAGTCATGGCATAGCGTCATCGTCCATCCTACCTTGATCGGTGATTCCTACTGAAGAGAATAGGGAATCAACAGGCAGAAACAGGCAGAAACAGGCAGAAACAGGCAGAAACAGGCAGAAACAGGCAGAAACAGGCAGAAACAGGCAGAAACAGGCAGAAACAGGCAAGATGCCTGTTCCACAGGATTAAAGCAGTAAATTAGTGATTTCCTGGTGACAATAGTTTGTCAAATCCTCCACTGCTTTTCGAGCTTGTTTGCCTTGATATTGACGTTGTAATCGTGGGGTAATCCAATAGGGACGGCCGATTAAGATCTGGATTCTTCGATATAGAATTACCGGATGCCAACCGGGTTGATTAAATAGGGGTTCGCTCGGATCGAATATACCTAGTAAACGCAGAGGAATTGCCGAGGGGAGGGTTTGTTCTTCTAAAGTTGCGATCGCTACGGGTAAAACTGCTAAGTCTGAAACCCTTGAACGTAAAGCTAAATGAGCAAATCCCCGTTGAAAACTTCCCACAACATTAGGTTGGGTTTGTTGTAACATTGGGGTCGCGCCTTCGGGAAAAATCCCCACCATTTCTCGTTGTTTTAAAAGTTGGGTGGCTTGTTTAAAAAATTGTTGAGGTCGATGTTGAGGTTCATCAAAGGGAAAAGCCCCAAATTGGGTAACAATTTCGCGCAGAAGTGGCACTTGACCCATATAATGATGGGAAGCAAAACGAAGGGTACGACCGACACCTGCGGTTAACACAATCGGATCGATGACGCTGCGATGGTTACTCACCACAATCGCGGGACATCCTTCAGGAATTCGATTTTCATAGTCTATGAACATCTGTATTCCCAATACTGCCAATAGCCACCGACAACTCAATCCCGTTTGATCAAAGAACATGAATCACCAACACACTGCTTGAATCGGGTTAAATTTTTGACTAAAACTTAAGACATCTTTTAGAATTTTGAGAAACTTTAAACAAAGCATTATAATCCATCTAAGTTTACTATTCTAATGAAATTGACACAGACCCATTTCAATACCTTTGCACTTACAACTCCTCTTTATTATGTCAATGATGTTCCTCACATAGGTAGTGCTTATACCACAATGGCGGCTGATGTTATCGCTCGGTTCCAACGACTTCAAGGAAAATCCGTCCTGTTGATTACAGGAACCGATGAACACGGTCAAAAAATTCAACGCACCGCCGAGGAATTAGGGCGTTCTCCCCAAATTCACTGCGATCAAATTGCTTCTAGTTTTGAATCTCTTTGGCAACACTTGAATATTCAGTATGATCGCTTTAGTCGCACGAGTGCCCCTCGTCATGAAGCGATTGTCAAAGAGTTTTTTCAGAGGGTTTGGAATCAAGGAGATATCTATCTCAGCCAACAACAGGGTTGGTATTGTGTCGCCTGTGAAGAATACAAAGAAGAACGGGAATTAGAAGCGGGAAAATACTGCCCTATCCACGTCAATAAAGCCGTAGAATGGCGAGATGAGCAGAACTATTTTTTCCGACTCTCTAAATATCAAAACCAGCTAGAAACCTTATATCAAGAGCGTCCTGACTTTATTCAGCCCGAAAGTCGCCGTAACGAAGTCATCAATTTTGTTAAGCAAGGATTACAAGATTTTTCCATTTCTCGCGTTAATATTGACTGGGGATTTCCCGTTCCCTCTGATCCGAGTCATACCATTTATGTTTGGTTTGATGCCTTGTTGGGTTATGTGACGGCTTTACTTGACCCAGAGGATGAACCGACCTTAGAAAATGCTTTATCAAAATGGTGGCCGATTAATTTACACCTGATTGGTAAAGATATTTTACGGTTTCACGCCATTTACTGGCCCGCCATGTTGATGTCCGCAGGGGTATCTCTTCCCGGTCGTATCTTTGGACACGGTTTTTTAACCAAAGATGGGAAGAAGATGGGCAAAAGCTTGGGAAATACCCTTGATCCCATCGCTTTAGTCAATCAATATGGTGCCGATGCTATTCGCTTTTATTTCTTGAAAGAGATAGAATTTGGACAGGATGGTGATTATAGTCAGACTCGGTTTATTCATGCCGTCAATGCTAACTTAGCCAATGACTTAGGAAATCTGCTCAACCGCACGCTGAAAATGGCGTATAAATACTTTAACGGTTGTGTTCCTAATGTTAAGAGTGAAGAGATCTCCAAGGATGATTCCCTGAAATCCCTCGGTTTAACCTTGGCGGATACGGTGACTAAAGGTTACGAGTCTCTTGCTTTTAGCGAAGTTTGCACTGCTATTTTCACCTTGGTTCAAGCCGGGAATAAATACATTGATGAAAAAGCTCCCTGGAGTCTTTATAAACAAGGAAAACAAGAAGCAGTTTCCCAAGTGCTGTACTCGGTTTTAGAGTCAGTTCGACTGGCTTCTTATCTGTTATCCCCAATTATTCCTAATATCAGCACCCGGATTTATCAACAATTGGGATACACAATCGACTTCAATGATCAAACCCTACTAGCGACAGCACTGTCCTTTGACACCCATGCTGTTTGGGGTGCGTTACCCGCCAATCAACCCCTGGAAGAAGCGCAACCCGTCTTTAGACGCTTGGAAAATGTTGAGGAGGCATAATCCTAATTTACAAACTTAAACCCGTTTAAATGATAGCCTAGTTTAACATAAAACATCAATTTCAATCGGTTTATTTTACCCATAGTTCAGATCATTTTTTCCATAAAAAAAGAGGTATAAAAATGTTGAATAATATCAACCCTGGAGAACTGTTTACTCCTGAGCAAGTTCTGGAAAACAGAGGACGAGTTGCGATTTTTATCGATGGTTCTAATCTATTTTATGCAGCTTTACAACTGGGAATAGAAATCGATTACACCAAATTATTGTGTCGTTTAACGGCTGGATCTCGGTTGTTACGATCCTTTTTCTATACCGGAGTTGATCGCACCAATGAGAAGCAACAGGGCTTTTTATTGTGGATGCGACGCAATGGCTATCGCGTCATAGCTAAAGATTTAGTCCAACTTCCTGATGGTTCCAAAAAAGCCAATTTAGACGTCGAAATCGCCGTTGATATGATGGCTTTAGTAGGTTCTTATGACACAGCAGTTTTAGTCAGTGGCGATGGAGATTTAGCCTATGCTGTGGACTCCGTGAGTTATCGCGGTGTGCGGGTGGAAGTCGTGAGTTTGCGAGCGATGACCAGTGATAGTTTAATTAATGTCGCTGATCGCTATATCGATTTAGAAATGATCAAAGAAGACATCCAAAAAACTCCCCGGAGTCCCAATTATACCTATCGTCCTTTATCGGGAATGAGTTTAATTGATGGGCAAATCATAGAAGATTCATAGGAGAATTACAGGAGTAGAGACTTGCTAAAAGGCAAGTTTTTACTCCCCAACTCCTGAACTGCTAAACTCCTAAACTCTTAAAATTAGATGCGGTTGTTACTCCTTTGGGTAGTTATTCTCGCGGGAATTTCTGCCTGCGCCCCAAAAAATATCCAACAGACCTCAACAGATTCTAAATCGAAGACTTCTGAAGAAATTGACCGGACATTAACCTTAGATGATGTCGTCTTAGAACAGGCGGATGAACAGGGAAAATTATTATGGAAAATTAAAGCCAAACAAGTCAGTTATAGTAAAGATCAAAAAATGGCGACGGTTAAAGATCCCGTTGGGGAATTATATGATCAGGGGAAACTCCTATATAAAATTAAAGCAGATCAAGGAGAATTTGAACAGAAAAGCAAACGCATTTTTTTACACAATAATATTGTAGCGACTGATCCGAATACGGGTCTAGTTTTGAAGGGAAAAGAATTAGAATGGATTGTCCAACAGAATATTATTGTGGTGCGAAATGAAGTTACCGGAGATCATGTTCAACTGCAAGCTATTGCCAAAGAAGTTCAGGTTTTTTATCGTCAAAAACGAGCAGAATTTTGGGATAAAGCCACTGTCAGTTCCAAAAATCCTGTGATCAAGATCCAAAGTGATCATATTGTTTGGCTATGGGAACAACAACTATTAACCAGTAATTTAAAAACGCAAATTGAACGGTATCAAAATCAAACCATTACCGACCGGGGAATTGCCGAAACCGCCGAACTCAATTTAAAAACCCAAACCGCTACTTTAAGAAAAAATGCCCAAATCGCGTTATCTGAACCTCCTTTACAAATTTCTAGTAATGAATTACAATGGAATTATGAAAAACGGACGATTAGTTCTCCGCAATTTATTACAATTATTGAACGGGAACAACAAGTTACCCTAACAGCGAATCAAGGTTGGGGAGATTTAAAAGATAATATCTTTTATTTAACCGGAAATGTTGTTGGCATTGGCGCAAAACGTCAAGCACAACTTAACGCAAATTTAGTCAATTGGTACGTTCCTCAACAGTCTTTTTCCGCAGAAGGAAATGTTGTCTACCGTCAAATCGATCCCCCGTTTAGTTTGATGGGAGAAAAAGCCGTTGGTCGGTTTGAAAATGATACAATTGTTGTCAGTGGAGGGAATACGGGAACCCCTGTGGTTACGGAAATTATCCCGGAATAGTTAGTTCAGAAACCGGGTTTCTTAACTTATCTCTCGGTTGAGAAACAAAAGTTATTTCAGAAACCCGGTTTCTAGGAGCACTGATGGAGGTCAGAAATCTTATAGCATTCGCCATAACGCTTAGAACCTAGATTCCGGCATTCGCGGGTGCGGGACAGCCTATAAATTGTCCTAACCGCCTTGACGGTTGCTAATATTATCAAAAAATAAATCGCAATTACAAATTTTAATTCTCCATAACTTCCCCACTCCTCTACCCCTAAACCCAGTTTATGATTGTCATACCATTTCCCAAATATGCTACAATTAAGAAACTGGGTTTTAATATTAATTTAAAATCCCAACTTTAATTTAAAATCAATCTCATTTATTCTTTACAATTAATAGATAAAAGGATGAAAAAACTTAATCTTACTAATTTAGGACAAATTAAAACAGCAGACATAGAATTTGGCGATTTAACTTTATTCATTGGCCCTCAAGCTACTGGAAAAAGTATTTTATTGCAATTAATAAAACTCTTACTTGATAGTGGAGATATTGTGAATACGATCAAAAAAAATGGCTATGACTGGGAAGGAGATATCAATAATTTAATCGAGCTTTATTTCGGAGAGGGAATGCGGAATATCTGGAGTAAAAACACAGAAATACATAGCAATGACAAAAGTATAGATTTAGACAAATTATTAAACGAAAATAGTCGCAAAAAAGAGCAGCTTTTCTTTATGCCAGCCCATCGTGTGCTTACTCTTGAAAATGGATGGCCTCGATTGTTTCACAGCTTTAATGGAGCTCCCTATGTCGTTCGCAATTTTAGCGATCATTTATTGCTACTAATGCAACAAGGTTTGGGTACTAAAGGTAGCCCAATCTTTCCCCAGAAAGGTCGCCTTAAACAAGAACTTCGTGATGCACTAGATCATAGTATTTTTCACGGTGCTCAGGTAGAACTTAACACCACTGGAATGAGTAAAAGCATTCAAATCAATATGAATGGAAATCGCTTATCCTTCATGTCTTGGTCTGCTGGACAACGAGAATTTATGCCTTTACTTCTAGGTCTTTATTGGCTAATGCCGATATCAAAAGCATCTAAAAAGTCTGATATAGATTGGGTCGTAATTGAAGAACCAGAAATGGGATTGCATCCTCAAGCAATTTTATCAGTAATTTTGATGTGCTTGGAACTTTTGCATCGAGGATATCGCTTACTCATTTCAACTCACTCTCCTGTGCTTTTAGAAGCGGTTTGGGCTATTCGTTTCTTACGAGAACAGAATACTGATATCAAATATCTTTATAAACTTTTTGCTCTGAAGTCGTCTGCCCCAACTACAAAATTATTTGAGAATATTCTTAATCATAAGACTTTTTCGACCTACTATTTCGACCAAAAAGAAGACGGTGTTTATGTGCGTGATATTTCATCTTTAGATCCATTTGATCCTGATCCTGCGATCGCCAACTGGGGGGGATTAACTAGCTTTAGTAGTCAGGCATCAGATGTTGTTTCCCAAGCGATTCAGGAGAAGGAATGAGTTTTAAGAAAGCGATCGAGAATACCCCTTTATTAAAGAATGCTTTTGAAAAGGGATTAAAAGCTCTAGGTTCAAATAGTAGCAAAGTCAAACCTCTTGATCCCAGTAAATGTGAAGGGAGTGTTGATATTGATACAGCAGTTAAATCAATATATCCTAATGCTTCACGTTGGGACTATGCAGTTGGATATAATGGTAAAACTTATTTTATCGAAGTACATACTGCTAAAACAGATGAAGTAAAGTCTGTTCTGAAAAAGCTTCAGTGGTTAAAAGATTTTCTTATCAATGATGCCCCTGAATTGAATAAAGAGCCAAAGTCTTTTCATTGGATTGCCTCTAATGCAAATCACATATTACCAGGTAGTCTTCAATTCCGTCAGTTAACTCTAAAAGGAATCAAGCCAGTTAAAGAACTAACTCTGTACTGAATGGTTTTTACATTATAAAGGTTTGCATTCACGGAAATTCAGAAACCGGGTTTCTTAACTTATCTCTCGGTTGAGAAACAAAAGTAATTGCAGAAACCCGGTTTCTAGTAAATTACAATTGAATTTCCGCCCTAACCATCGGTTCACCAATTATCCGATTTAATGTAAACCCTAATTGCTCGCAAATATTTTGCATAATTCGATTATCGCTGAGAATTTCGGCAAAAATTAGAGGCATTTTCTCCCGACAGCCAATATTCAGCAGTTGTCGCAGTAACTCCGTCCCAATGCCTTGACGTTGGTAACTATCACTAACCAGTAAGGAAAATTCCACCTCATCATTACCATAGCCTTTACTCAGACGCCCGACCCCAATAATTTGAGGTTTTCCGGTTTCGGGATGTTGAGCTTCTGCCACTAATGCCATTTCCCGGTCATAATCAATAAAACACAGCCGCGATAACCGTTCATGGGTAATCCGAGAACTGAGTTTCACCAGATGAGCATAACGGAGATAAACGCTTTCCTCAGATAAACTTTCATCGAACTTGACCATTAGGGGTTCGTCTTCAGGACGAATGGGCCGGATGGTAATTGCTATTCCTTTATTGGATACCCAATGGGTAATATATTGTCGCGGATAGGGACGAATGGTAGGTTTGGGTAAATCTTCCGGTTTCGTCTCTGGGGAATGTAACACCACTCGCGCATCTAAGGCGATTAACTCGTTTTCCGATGCCAACAAGGGGTTAATATCAATTTCCTTAATCCAAGGTTGTTCCACCACTAAATTAGAAAACCGGACTAATAACTGTTCTAAGGCTTCCATATCCACCGGAAGCCGTCCCCGTACCCCTAATAGGGCTTTATAAATTTTCGTTTGCTCCATCATCCGCCGGGCAAGGGTGGTATTTAAAGGAGGCAAAGCCAAGGAGCGATCTTTAAATACTTCCACCAATTGTCCCCCCATGCCAAATAACAACACGGGGCCGAATTGCGGGTCGAGGCTACTACCAATAATCAATTCATAGCCTTCTAATTTGATCATCCGTTGTACCGTCACCCCTTGGAAATGTTCTGCCCCCACTTGTTCCCTGACGGAAGTTTCAATGGCGGTGTAGGCTTGGCGCACGGCTTCTGGAGTATCAAGGTTGAGTTGTACTCCACCGACATCAGTTTTGTGGGTAATTGTTTTTGATAACAGTTTTAATACGACGGGATACCCTAGCTGTTCGGCTGCATTAACGGCTGCATCTATATTAGAGGCGATAGAGGTTTGAACAGTCGGAATCCCATAGGCTGAGAGCAGGCGTTTGGATTCAAATTCAGTTAAAAGTGTTCGTCCTTCTGCTAAAACAGAGGTAATCAGATGTTGAACACAATCACAAACGAGACTATCATCTTCAGTGGCTTTGGGTAGACTGGGGGTTTCATACAAGCCTTTTAAATTGTAGGTGTAGCGCCACATATAGTTAAACATCCGTACCGCCGAGTCGGGATAGGAAAAGGTGGCAATATTGGCTTGATTGAGAACTTTGATTCCCGATGCGACATCCGCGCCCCCCATCCAACTCGCTAAAATCGGTTTATTGGGCATTTTCATACAGCGATATTTCAACTGTTCCGCCGTTTTGGTGGGATCAGTCATGGCTTGGGGGGTTAAAATCACGATAATGCCATCGCTGTTGGGATCTTGCACCACAATATCAAAGGCTTTGGCATACCGTTCGGGGTCAGCATCCCCTAAAATATCAATCGGGTTATTATGACTCCATTGGGGAGGTAAAACTTGATTCAGGGCTTCAAGGGTTTCGGAGGAGAGTTGAGCAAGGGTTCCTCCTTCCCCAATTAAGGTATCCGTTGTTAATACCCCTGGCCCGCCAGCATTGGTTAAAATCGTGAGCCGTGGCCCTTTGGGACGGGGTTGTTTACTGAGGAGTTCTGCAATCGAAAATAGATGAGCAATATGATACACCCGTAAGATGCCACAGCGTCTAAAGGCGGCATCTAAAACATCATCACTTCCAGCCATTGCCCCCGTGTGGGAAGCAGCGGCTTTGGCAGCGGCTTCTGTACGTCCGGCTTTAATCACAATAATTGGTTTCGTTAAAGCAACTTCTCGCGCCGCCGATAAAAAAGATCGGGCATCCCCGATGGATTCCATATAAATAACTATACTTTCGGTGTGGGGATCATTGCCTAAATAATAAATTAAATCTCCCCAACCAATATCTAACATTGAACCGATAGAAACGAAGGCACTAAACCCAACGTTTTCTCGGAAACTCCAATCTAAAATAGATGTACATAAAGCGCCACTTTGACTAATAAATCCCACGTTGCCCGGTTTTGCCATAGCATTAGCAAAGGTGGCATTAAGTCCCGTTAACGGATTCATTAATCCTAAACAGTTGGGGCCGATAATTCGCATTTTACTCGACTGAGCAATTTGCAAAATTTTCTGTTCTAATTCTACGCCTTTTTGCCCGATTTCTTTGAATCCAGCCGATAGAATAATAACGCCTTGAACGCCCGCCTCGACACACTCTTGAACTACAGCCGGAACACTGGCAGCCGGGGTAGCAATAATAGCTAAATCAACAGGTTCCGGGGTGTCTTTAATACTTGGATAGGCTTTGATTCCTAAAATACTATTGCGATGGCGATTAACGGGAAAAACCGTGCCTCCAAAGGGATTGCTAATTAAATTCCAGAGGAGGGTTCTACCGACACTATTCGGTTTTTCCGTTGCCCCAATAACAGCAACTGTTTTGGGGTTAAAAATAGCATTCAGGGATTGATGTTCGTAGCGTAATACATCATGGGCTGGGTCAGCGATTCGTGTTGCTGTGGTTTGCATACACCACTCCTTATACGGGTAACTGGAACGAGGAAAAAATAACAAGAAATTTTGCAGTTTTAAGCACGTTATTTCAGCTTATCTTCCTTTCCATTATAATCTAAATCCAGTAAAAATACTCGATCCTTATAAAATTTCAAGATTTGAGGGGGTAGATTCAGGAGGATTGATGGGAACTGAACCCAACCCCGATAATAAAATTAAGTTAAAAAGTATGATGATTCTGAGAAAATTCTGAAACAATTAACTCTCCAAAAAGGGCATCCGAGTTCGATTTACCAGGTTTTCCAGGGCATCCATCCGAGAATACCCTTTTCCATCGAAAATGAGAAATCAGGAGTCAAAGATGACATTTTCTTAAGAAAAATTAAACTTAAAATCTAAAAAATATCTTAATTTTTGCCCCCGGAAGATCATAGAAGACGACGGTTCTCGACCCCGATCTTTTATGAAACCTTTCCGTAGCCGAGCTTTCCCTCTCCTGTTCGTCGAAATTTCTATTAAAATTCTGTTGAGTTGATGACACTCAGATTCCAAAACAAATAAAACCGATTATGATATAAAGTAACAGCACAACAACCTGAATCTAACCCTAAACAGGGGGGACGTATAATGATTGATAAAGTTACAAATATTGATCAACTTGAAGCATTGATCAAGCGTGTGAAAGCGGCAGAAGAAAAGTATGCCAGCTATACCCAAGAACAGGTAGACTACATTTTTAAAAAAGCGGCTCTTGCAGCAAATGCAGCGCGAATTCCCTTAGCAAAAATGGCTGTAGAAGAAACCGAAATGGGGGTTGTAGAGGATAAAGTGATTAAAAATCACTTTGCCTCCGAAATTATTTACAACAAATATAAACATGAAAAAACCTGTGGGGTCATTGAACAAGACAAATCCTTTGGCTTTCAAAAAATTGCCGAACCCGTCGGAATTTTAGCCGGAATTGTTCCCACCACAAACCCGACATCAACGGCTATTTTCAAAGCTTTAATTGCCCTTAAAACCCGTAACGGGATTATTTTCTCCCCCCATCCCCGCGCTAAACACTGTACTGCCGCCGCCGCTAAAATTGTTCTGGATGCAGCCGTCGCAGCAGGTGCCCCAGAAGATATTATTGGCTGGATTGATGAACCGACAGTTCCCCTCTCCCAAGCGTTAATGCAGCACCATGATATTAAACTGATTTTAGCCACCGGGGGGCCAGGAATGGTACGGGCAGCCTATTCTTCCGGTAATCCCTCCTTGGGAGTCGGTGCGGGTAATACCCCGGCTTTAATTGATGATACCGCCCATATTAAAATGGCCGTTTCCTCAATTATTATTAGTAAAACCTTCGATAATGGCATGATTTGTGCCAGTGAACAATCAGTGATTGTGGTTGATTCTGTTTATGAAGAAGTCAAGCAGGAATTTACCCTGCGAGGGGCCTATTTCCTAACTCCTGAAGAACGGGAACGTATGGCAAAGGTAATTTTTATTAACGGACATTTGAATGGGGAAATTGTCGGTCAACCCGTACAAAAATTAGCTGCCTTAGCAGGGATTAGCCTCTCCGAAGAAACACGAGTAATTATTGGAGAAGGCATAGACGTTGACGAAAATGATCCCTTTTCCCATGAAAAACTTTCCCCGATTTTAGCCATGTATCGGGCTACAAATTTCGAGGATGCCGTTGCTAAAGCTGATACTTTAGTACAGTTGGGCGGACGGGGACATACTGCTGCTTTATACACTTCTCCCAGTAATATTGACCATATTAAACGGTTTGAAGATACCGTTCAAACAGCACGGGTTTTAATTAATACGCCCTCTTCTCAAGGAGCTATTGGCGATATTTATAACTTCCGTCTTGACCCTTCTTTAACGTTAGGATGTGGCACTTGGGGCGGTAATTCAATTAGCGAAAACGTTGAACCTCGGCATTTACTGAATATTAAAACCGTTGCAGAACGCCGAGAAAATATGCTCTGGTTTCGGATTCCTCCCAAAATCTATTTCAAATATGGATCATTACCCGTTGCGATTCGAGAATTAGCCGGAAAAGAACGAGCATTTATTGTCACCGATAAGCCCTTATTTGATTTGGGAATTACCAATTCTCTCGAAGAAGTCTTAGAGGAAATTGGAGTCAAATATGATGTGTTCTACGATGTTGAACCCGACCCGTCTTTAGATACGGTACAACGGGGATTAACCTTAATGAATACGTTTAAACCCGATGTCATTATTGCCATTGGTGGCGGTTCTCCGATGGATGCGGCTAAAATTATGTGGCTGATGTATGAACACCCCGATATTGAATTTGAAGGGTTAGCCATGCGGTTTATGGATATTCGTAAACGGGTTTATGAACTGCCACCTTTAGGCAAAAAAGCGATGTTAGTTGCTATTCCCACCACATCGGGAACGGGTTCAGAAGTCACTCCTTTTGCAGTAGTAACAGACCGCCGGACGAATATTAAATATCCCTTGGCGGACTATGCGTTAACGCCAAATATGGCAATTGTTGACCCGGAATTAGTGTTAAATATGCCCAAAAGTTTAACCTCTTTCGGGGGCGTTGATGCCCTAACCCACGCCTTAGAATCTTATGTTTCAGTGTTAGCTTCAGAATATACCAATGGGTTAGCCTTAGAAGCGATTCGATTAATCTTTAAATACCTGCCCAGTTCCTATCACAATGGGGCAAATGATCCCAAAGCACGGGAAAAAATGCACTATGCGTCTACGATGGCAGGGATGGCATTTGCGAATGGATTTTTAGGGATTTGTCACTCCTTAGCCCACCAATTAGGCGGAACATTTCATATCCCACACGGGTTAGCGAATGCCCTATTAATTAGTTATGTCATTCGTTATAATGCCACCGATGTTCCGTTCAAACAAGCGACTTTCTCCCAGTATAAATATCCGAATGCGAAATGGCGCTATTCTCGGATTTCCGATTATCTGCGGTTAGGAGGAGAAACGGAAGATGAAAAAGTAGATCGGTTGATTTTAGCCATCGAAGAATTAAAACGTCAAGTGGGAATTCCGGCTTCTATTCAAGAGGTTTTAACGGATAAAACTGAAGCTGAATTTCTGGCTAAATTAGATGAAGTTGCTGATCAAGCCTTTGATGATCAATGTACTGGGGCCAATCCTCGTTATCCTTTAATTAAGGACTTGAAACAACTATTAATTGATGCCTATTATGGTCATCCTTTAGTCTCAGCCGATTACAATGGCGATCGCATTTTCCCCACCTTTGACCCTCAACCGATGATGATTGGCGGTTAAAGATACAGAAACCGGGTTTCTCAACATAACTGAATTCTAACTAACCGAGATCAGAACCAGAAACCCGGTTTCTCATTCAGCTTTAAGACTTGAAATCATAGCCTGCGATCGCAGGCTATGATTATTTCTTTAGTTAAAATTATTCTGATTTTTGTTCTTCTATGATATATTAATATTGATATTTTTCAAGTTAAACTCAAAAAATAAATTATGGATTGGCAGCAAAAAGAAGCGGTTATTATTAATCAAGTCACTGCTATATTTGAGCAGATTATTCAAGAAAATCCCACCTTACCTATTGCAGTTAGCACTAGAGGAGGAGCAGAAATTAGTTATGAATTAGAAGCTATGTTTGTTAAAAAAACTTCAAATTTAGCAGCCTTTAAAGAAGTTAAAGTTTCTCCACCAGATAACACGAAAAATCCTTATGATCTGAAGTTTATATATGAAATTTCCCCCCTTGACCAAGAATTAGTTTGGATAGATATTAAAGCAACTAATCTTAAGCATAATGATAGTAATCCAGATATGGGAACTTACAAAAAGTTTTTAGATTTTTTTAAAGAAGGTAATTATTTTGCTCTCTATTGCCAAATTGCATATCGTTCTCAAGGAACAGGGATGCAATTTGTAGAAACACCACAAGGAAAAATGGTTCATGTTTTTATGTTAAAAGATATTCATCATAGTTTTCGGATTCAACCGAATAATCAGTTACAGGTTAATTATGCTGTTCATCCTGAAAAAAGAAGTCTTTTAGAGTTTATTGATTTATTACAAGAAAAACTACAACAGTCTTTAGAGAGAAAAAAGAAGAAAGTAGAATCCGATCTCAGAAATTTAAGTAATAATTTTGATACAGTTAAACAGATTGTACAAAAGACTCTATCTTCTTAATCTCCTCTTCAGTTAGACAAAAATTTTCATAAATTATAGAATCTATTTTTGATCTATTGATAGGATTAATTGCTATAATTCTCGTAAAAAAATCGCTGTGAGTATCTAGTACAAAAGGAAGCTGTTTCAGATCACTAATTTTTATTTGAGGTTGTTGTTTAACATTTTTTCTGATAACTTTTAATTGATGAGCAAGATAGGAGTATAAAGTTGAACAGAGTAACCTTTCCGTATAGATTAAAATATCTTCCCAAATATCAAAACTAAAATTAGAGTAAATAGGAGTTAATATATAGAGGCTATTATTAGCCATAAAATTTTCAGTTGTAAATTTTGCTATCAGTTTATTGGAAGATTGCCTAATAAATATTTTGGGAGCTTTGTACACCTCTAGTTTACCTAAACCAATACGCTTTTTATTTTTAACACCTTCTTGCTCTAATTGCTTTCTAATTTCCTCGCTAATGTCCAGTTGTAATTGATAATCATACTTAATATATTTTTCAAATTTAAACGGTTCATCGGGATGAGATAAGGACTTACCTCCTTCAAGATAAGGCATAATTAAACCCGATTTATCTTGTTTATATTCTTCTTGCGTTACTAAAAATTGATTCGTCAAATTTAACAACATACAACAAGTTCTGATCGATTTTCCGGGAAAATAATAATCAATGTTTTTATATTTCTTAAATTGATCAATAATTAAATTATCTTGTTGAAAATCAATTTTGCATTCAAAACTATTGAGATAAGTATATTGATTGATTTTTTGAATGGGTTTTTGCTCACTATTATGATTTTCTAAAATCATTTCAGTTTCAGGTTTACATTGAATAATATGCCAAATTGTTTGACCACTACAGACGTTATCAAAATCACTGAATCCTTGAGTAATGGAATGAATTTGAAAATTAGCTATAATCCATTTGCGAATATGCTCACCCGATGTTTCATATATGGAATTATCAAGTAAATAGATCAAATGACCATTTTTATTTAATAAGTTTAAGCCCTGTTCTATAAAAAACATATAAGAGTTGAGTTTACCATTCATAACTGAACTCGGTATAAACTCATAATGGTCTAAGTAATATTTTCGATGACTTTCTAATAATTTTTTACTTCTGCGCCCATAAAATGTAATAAAAGGTGGATTTCCAAAAATATAATCAAATTTTTTACTATTTTTTATTTCTAAAACTTGTGGACTATCTTGATAGATGCTATTAAAATTATTTAAAAAATGAAATCCAACTGGAGCTTTTACAGTAAAATCTGTAACATGAAAATTGAGCTTATTATAAGTCATCTGATCAATAAAATAATAAGGTTCTAAATGAAGAAGAACTCTTAACTTACAAATCTCTATAGCTTCATAATCAATATCAAATCCATAAATAGATTCTAGGAGGTTATCCAGAGAGACATTAGGTAGAGTTTGCCGGATTTTTTCAATCAGAAGTATGATAAAGTTACCTGTGCCAACGCTGGGTTCTAAATAAGAAAAATTACTTTCTATTTTTATTTTGGATATAATTTTATCTGCAATATTAAAAGGGGTATAAAAAACCCCAAAACTTTTATTCCGAGTGGCTATAAATTCCTGAATTGATTCTTTAAATTTTACATTTATAGCATTGAATTCTTTTTCTGAGATTTCAAATTTTTCTTTTAAAAATGATCTCAAAGATTGATTTTTAAATTCTTGAATCAAGAGAAAAGCCGTCTGCTTAAATTCAGCAGAAAATTTTTGAGATGAAATTAAATCATAAGAATTGGGAGATAATATAAAATTGGTTTTCATCTTCTACTTTTTTCAAATAGCTTGAACATTTGATTGATATTGTAATACTAATTATTACATTAACATGGCGCAAATCACTCAATTCTTGTGTCTCTCATCACCCAAAACCCCTGATCAAACTCACAATCAGATCAGGATAATATCACGGTAAACCCCAAAGATAAATGGCACAATTTTAAAGATAAGGCTAAGTCTTTGGAATGCTGACCTATGGCAACTCAATCTTCGAGCAAAGAACTGCGCCCCAACCCTTTCGTCGCCTACCGTGATCCCGAAACGGGAAAATGGATTGTTGTGAAACCCGAAACCAGGGACGTTGAGGTAGCAGTTGCATAAAGGACAACACGGTTTAATGATAACAATTCCTTTCCATCATCGGTTACTCTGTGATGCTCAGAAGGGTTACATCCCATGACACCCCACACAACCCAGTTAACCGTGTTTTCCTCTCTTCCCTGGTTGTGATCTGTATTTTGTCCTGATGGCGGATTGACTCGTCAGAAACCACTAAAACCGCAGACTGTTTTTCCCTACATGAACGAGATGACTGTGCCATTTCTCGAACCGTCTACTGCTCCCGGTTAACTTAAGCTTAATCTTCTGATATTGGCTTTGTCAAGGGTATAACCCCGAACTGTTAGGGTTGAAATAGTGTCACATTCCCCCAAGCCAGAATCGGGTAAATCTCGGTAGAGTAAAAACATCGAGTCAGGCTTCTAAACATGAAATCTAATCTTAACTTCCCGGACACTTTTATTTCTAAGTCTACTGAAAATTTTTCTAACTTTTATACTCCTTCCTTAACTGTTTCCGATCTACAACGAATTATAGAAAGCATGGAAACCTTTACCGGAGATGAATGGCTTTCACTTTGTCCTGATATTGATCAGGGAGAACTTTATCGAGACTGGTTCATCTGGTATGATCAGGAAATTACTCAAACCTGGGAAGCTTACGATCATCTGATGAATTGTTGGTTTGAAGCCGAAGATTTAGCAACGCTAAAAGCAACCATTGATCTGATTGAAAATTCCAGAACTGCTGTTTCTATTGCTGCTTAATTTTGCTGTTCTTCAGTCATAAAATGCTATGATAATTTCCAAAAGGGGCTAATTAGCCCCTATGTTTTTGAAGATTTACTATGAATAAACTCTCATAGGTTGTAATTGCTCTAAACTTGGATAATCTGTATAACCTTTTTCTGTTCCACCATAGAAGGTAGAACGATCATAGGGATTTAAGGGGGCATTAAGCTCAAACCGTTTCGGTAAATCAGGATTAGAAATAAACAACCGTCCGTAAGCAATTAAATCGGCATTTCCAGAGGCGATCGCTTCATTTCCACTCTCTCGATCATGCCCTCCCGCCGAAATAATTGCACCCTTAAAATAATTACGGAAAAATCCAGCCGTTAATTCTGCTAAGGGAATTTCTGCCCCATCTATTTTATCCCAATGATTCAAAGCCTCGGCATTAATTCGAGGTTCAACAATGTGCAAATAAGCCAAATTAAACTGATTTAAAGCATTAGCAACATAACTAAATGTTGCGACGGGATTAGAATCGGATATACTATTAAATGTACCTGCCGGAGATAGTCGCACCCCCACGCGATCGCTTCCCCAAACATTAACAACCGCTTCCGTAACTTCCATTAACAATCTAGCTCGATTTCCCAGTGTGCCACCATAGCGATCCGTGCGTTTGTTTGTCCCATCTTGGAGAAACTGATCCAATAAATAGCCATTCGCACTATGAATTTCCACCCCATCAAACCCCGCAGCTAGAGCATTTTCCGCCGCTTGGCGATAGTCTTCTACAATTCCAGGAATTTCCTCTATTTCTAACGCACGGGGGGTGACAAAGGGCTTTTCTCCTTCGTAGGTGCTGGCCATTCCTTCCGGCGCAATGGCAGAGGGGGCTACAGGTAAGGCTCCATTGGGTTGTAGCAAGGGATGAGAAATTCGGCCAACGTGCCACAATTGCAGAAAAATCCGTCCTCCCTGATCGTGAACCGCCTGGGTGACGAGTTTCCAGCCTTCCACTTGTTCCTCTGAATGAATGCCCGGTGTGCCGAGGTAGCCTACTGCTTGGGGAGAAATTTGGGTAGCCTCGGTAATAATTAAACCCGCAGAGGCCCGTTGTGCGTAATATTCGGCGTTGAGAGAGCCAGGAACGTTCCCGACTCCAGCCCGGTTGCGGGTGAGGGGAGCCATTACGAAGCGGTTGGGTAGGGTGTAGCGACCCAGTTGGAAGGCAGAAAATAGGTTGAGTTGGCTGTTCATTATGTCTTTCCTGTTCAGGCTGAAGTTTATAGTTTAGTAGTTAAACAACGGTTTAATTATTAACCTAAGCGATGATTCTCAAAAAGTCAAGTGGTTGTTTAACTATTTCAGTTTTAGCCCCAACACGGTAGAATAGTAAAGACACAGAATTACCGAAACCGGACCCTTTGTTATCATGTCCGACTCCTGCGAAAACCTCAGCGTTAGTGTCCCTCTACCCTTAGCACCCACTGATACCGACCGACGAGCAAAAATCTTTGCCGCCTTGGGCGACCCGACAAGGTTGCGAATGATTGAGATGTTAACACAACAGAAAGAAATGAGTGGTTCTGAGGTGGCATCCCAGGCGGGAATTAGTTTAGCGTTGTTTTGTCACCATTCTAAAATATTAGCAGAAGCGGGATTAATTCGGATCAGAAAAGACGGACAAACGAAATATAATTCGATTAATTGGCAGGTTTTACGGGAGTGTTTTCAGGGGTTAATTAAATCGGAATAAAAAAGGAGCGATCGCTGATGTTAATGCTGGCAAAATGGACAATTGAAGATTACCATCGCATGATTGATGCCGAAATTTTAACAGAACGTCAGGTTGAACTCTTAAATGGGGAAATTGTAGAAATGGCACCAGAAGGAGAAGTTCATGCTTATTCTAGTGATGAGGGGGGAGAATACCTAATTTATTTATTAGGAAATCTGGCAAAAGTTCGACAGGGTAAACCAATTACAATTCCCCTCAGCAATTCTGAACCGGAACCTGATATTGCAATTGTTGAACGTTTAGGACAGGATTATCGAAATCATCACCCCTATCCTGAAAATATTTTTTGGTTGATTGAATATTCAAACTCTAGTTTAACTAAAGATTTAGAAATTAAAACTAAAATTTATGCAGATGCCCAAATTCCTGAATATTGGGTTATTAATTTAAAAACTTTAACATTAATTGTATTCCGTTCTCCAACTGATGAGGGATATCAAGATAGAGAAACTTTGACTCAGGGTGAAATTAGTCCGTTAGCGTTTCCTGATTTGGTGATTTCTGTTAAGCGATTAATCGGAAATTAGGTTATTCTGGTGATGGTGCGTGCGCTGCGCTTAAATACCATACTGTTGTTGTTAGGAACTTTTATCATGTCTGAGACTCTCAAATATTGGTATAATGAACCCCCATTTTGGCAAGAAACGGAGGATAAGATTATTGTTCAAACGGGAGCAAAAACTGATTTTTGGCGAATTACCCATTATGGTTTTATTGAAGATAATGGGCATTTTTATTATCAAGAAATCTCCGGTGATTTTGAGATGGAGGTGAAAATTACTGGACAATATCAAACCCTTTATGACCAAGGGGGGTTAATGGTGCGGGAAAGTGAAACAGTTTGGTTAAAATGTGGGATTGAATTTGTCGAAGAAGTCCAGAATATTAGTGCAGTGATCACGCGAGACTATTCAGATTGGTCTGTAATTCCTCTGTCTTCTCCTCCTGCTTCTTTATGGTTAAAATTAAAACGTCAAGCAGAATCTGTAGAAATCAAATATTCTTTTAATGGTCAAGATTATCAACTGTTACGTTTAGGATATTTAACCCCTAACACAACAGTTCAAGCAGGTTTGATGTGTGCATCTCCTCAAGGAGAAGGATTTTTAACAACATTTGAAGAGTTTAAAATTCAGATTAGTTAGTTCTAATGGGTCGGAATAATTATTCTTGATCCAAGCTTTTTTCCGGGGAAAATGGCAAGGTTGTCTTAAACTCGCTTCCCTGTCCTACTTCAGAATTACAGCTTAATGTTCCTCCATGTTTATCAACAATAATTGCAGATGCGATCGCTAATCCTAAACCCGTTCCTTGTCCGAGATAACATCATATTAAATTCAATTAGGGAGAATTTTGCCATTCCGGTGTTAAATTGCGGTAGTTAAATTCCGATGCACCTGGATGACAACTAACACAACTATTCACCGTGACAGGTTGAGGCAATTCTACACGAGGATGCAATGCTTTAAAATAACGGGAACGATTGAAACGATAAGGAATTGCTTCATCCTTGAGAGGAATTGAACGGGAATAGGTTTGAAGATATTTCCACATTAACAACAATGATGGCCCATCTAAGGGTTGAAGTGTCGCACCATAATGTTGTTCATCTTGGATAATTTGCTGCCACGTTTGGGTCGGAAACACTTGAGGAGGGATAGGAATATGGCAGGTTGAACAAGTATTGAGATAAAGTTCATATCCCAATTGATATTCCGGTTCTACGACATCCACATTGTCGATCTGATTGAAAGTTGGTGCATTTTGAGCGAAGACGGTCGGGGGAGAAACTGCATTCAGAGCTTTTACCATCCCTAACGCGATCCCAATACTCCAGACCCCGACCATCAAAATCAACACCCAGGGAGAAAATCGTCCCTTTCGCCGTGAAATTCTGTTTTGACTGAGAAAACCCATAACAAAGACTAATTATCTGCCAACATCACTGAAATCCTAGCCCAAAGTGGTGCGTTCTGTGTTGATATCGGCAGTTAGTCAAGTTTTAAGATCATCCCTTCCCGGGCAACAACCCCATTGGGAAAAACGGCTTGAACTTGGGCTTCAATTTCATCGAGCATATCATCGGTATGGGAGGGATCATGTTGATACATCACCACCTGTTTAACTCCGGCTTTTTTTGCCACTTCCACACCCATTTCCCAGGTCGAATGTCCCCAACCAATTTTAGGAAATTGATTGTTGTGATATTCGTCGTTGGTATAGGTGGCATCATAAATGAAAACATCGGCTTCCCTAGCCAGATGGAGAACATTTTCATCGAAGCGATCTGGAAAATGTTCGGTATCTGTACAGTAAACAGCCGTCCGTCCTTGCCAAGTCACTCGATATCCGACTGCTACATTGGGATGATTCAAAGCAGCCGTTTCAATTTTAATATCATCTAAGGCCAATACATCCCCCGGAGATAAGTCATAGAACTTCATGTCCGACTGCATGACGTGGATGGGGACGGGAAAATTAGGGTGAACCATCTGATCACAGAGGCGATCTTTAATCGTGCTACCATCCGGTGAAATCGCCCCATAGATGTGAAAGCGGTTAATCGGAATGAAAGCTGGAACAAAAAAGGGAAATCCTTGAATATGATCCCAATGGGTATGGGAAAAGAACAGATAGGCTTCCACTGGCATCTGTTTGAGCAGATCCATTCCCAAGACTCTTAAGCCTGTACCCGCATCAAAAATTAAACGTTTTTCACCCAAGCGCATTTCTACGCAGGAGGTATTGCCTCCATATCGAACCGTTTGAGATCCGGGCGTGGGTATATTACCTCTTACCCCCCAGAATCGCACGGAAAAATCAGTCGCAGAGTTCTTATCCATGGGGGTTGCTTCGTCGGAGGACTGTGGGTTCTGGGCTGGCGGATCAGAAACTGGCATCGTTTGTTTTAGCCTTGGACGTGGAACGGTGACTTACCCTACACTAACCAGGGGTACAGTGCAGGCTTTCTGCTTCGTTGGGATCAGCCTCTACCCGACGAGTCGGGTTTGGGTCTGACCTTCTCTTTGGAGATTGTGGTGATACCACCCGTATACCCCACAATCTCTGGTAATAGCCCGGTATTATTTAGGCACACACCCGGCGCCACAAAGGGCATATTCAATTTTTTTTCCCGATCAGCCCTAGTCATCGGACTGAATACCGAGAGGGTCAAAGGGGTTCAAGATTCCCTGATTTTTCAAGCGAGTTAAGGAGAGCGCGGGGCTGGACTCCGGGTATGTTCAGCCGTGCAGGTGAGTTTACAACCTGTTGTATTTTATCACAGGGGCTAAATTATTTTAGCCTCGAATTCCACAATTCGATTATTCTCATCGACAAACACAACTCTAGGTTGATGAGTTGTTGCTTCTTCGAGGCTGAATTGTGCATAAGACATCACAATTAAGCGATCGCCAACAACGCCCAAACGAGCAGCAGCCCCATTCAATTCGATCGCACCGGAGTTAGCCTCACCCGGGATGATATATGTGATAAACCGTTCCCCATTGGCAACATTCACGACTTGTACTTGTTCATGAACAAAGATGCCAGCAGCATCCAGTAGAGATTGATCAATGGTGATACTCCCCACATAGTTAATATTGGCTGCGGTCAGAGTACAGTTATGAATCTTAGCGTATAGTAGTGTTCGGTGCATTTCAGTAATCAGTAATCAGTAAACAGTAATCAGTCACCGAAACAGTTTACAGTTACTTTTAACCCACAAAATTTATCAAAATTAACAGGTTTAGAGAATTAACAGAATAATCAAGTAACTATCAACGGGCTGCTGCGACTGATTACTGTTTACTTTACTGTTTACTGTTTCCAGCTTGAATACACTTTTCTACAATCGGGGCGACTTCATCCACATCCTGCCAACCCAGAATTTCAGTAACTTTGCGTTCTAGGTTTTTGTAGGTTCTGAAAAATTCAGCAATTTCTTCTAGGCGATGAGGAGGAATATCTTTGAGAGATTTCACTTCTGCATAGCGTGGGTCGGCGGCCGGAACACAGAGAATTTTTTCATCCCGATCGCCACCATCTATCATTTCTAACATACCAATGGGTCGGGCGGCGATCACACATCCTGGGAATGTGGGCTGATCCATGATTACCAAGCCATCTAAGGGATCTCCATCATCGGCTAAGGTATTGGGAATAAAGCCATAGTCAAAGGGATACTGGACAGAGGCAAACAACACCCGATCCAGAGCAAAGGCTTGTAGCTCTTTATCGTATTCGTATTTGTTTTTGCTTCCGGCTGGGATCTCAATTAAAACGTTAATTAAGCCCGGTTTAGGTTGGGGCGGAATCTTCGATAAATCCACGAATCGTTCTCCAAGATGGCTGCAATCATTAAATTGGGGAAACTCCCCACATAGCATTCTAAAGGGGATGGGCATTTCCTCCAAGTGGGTTGTTGGTTAATCGTTGTCGGTTGTCGGTTGTCGGTTGACGGTTAGCAGCCCATCTGCTAACAGACTGCAAATCTATTCGGGGATTTTTGCTGGTTTTAAAATATTAAGAGTTAGCATAAATAATATTAATAAACTCTAATAAAGCAGGAAAGTATTTCCTCCAGTTTGGAGAGATTCGGAGAAATTTTTGCTGCTCAAAGCCCTGGATAAATTTCTCTATCTCTCTCAATCCATCAAGCATTGCTTAAGATTTTTGAATTCTGTTATAAGTCTCCTGAACGACATCCAGTAATGTGAACAATTGCTGCCATTGAGCGTTCCCTGGTGGGTTGCTGCTTTGATATTCTGAAGTTAAACGATCTTTCAAATGCTTCAATAAATCATTAACTGATAAGGCAATTTCCCCCGGAAAATCGTCGGTTTCATCCTCATCATTGTCGGAAGTTTCATCTCTTCCTGAATCTTGTAAATCTTGCTGAATATCCTGGGCTGTTTCTGCCAAAGTTAACGCCCGTTGAGCAATATTTTCAGGGAGTTTTGGGCATTCTGATAAAGCAATTCGAGACAATTCTAGCAATAGTTGACGTACTTCTTCAATCCATTGACTTTTTTGAGATTGCCAATTCTGATCATTATTGGGTGTGTTTCCTGATTTTTGCTGAATATTTTGGGCTTTTTGGGCTAAAGGTAAAGCTTGAGTGGAAACACTTTCCGGCAATTTAGGAGTATCTGCTAAAGAAGCCCGTGCCACTTCAATTAAGAAGTCGTGGACTTGCTTGACCCACTGAAGATCGGATAATTGTGGACTTACTCTAGGCATATCTTAACTCTGGTGATTTTTTAGTCATGGAGAAATATCCTGTAGGACGGTCGTGAACTTAATTTTAGCAGGCAAGGATACTATTTTTCGGTGAGATTCCACACCCCATCCCAGGTTTCATCCGGGGGTTTGGTGGTTTCATACAGAATACAGCGATCAACGTGCAGTTTAGCCGATTTATTCTTGGGATCAATTTTCAGGACGGCGAGAAATTCATGTTGAGCACTCCTTAATGAGTCTTTGGCTTTTGTGGCAAATTTGGATTTGACTAAATCAACCATTTTCCGCAGTTTTGGTAAGGGCATCTCCGTCCCTTCGTCTTCTAACATTTGTTGTGTATCAATATCCAGAGTAAACTGTTTTAGTTTAGCTATGAATAATTTTTTGGTTTCCCGGGGAGTAAATCCTTTAACTTTCTCTGGTAAAATGGCTAAGGCTTCCTCCATAGGCATCTGTTTAAAGTTATCTAGGGCTAACCGCTTGATGGTGTTTTTATCTAATATTTCGGTTAGTTTCTCCAGAGAATTTCTTAATAACATTTGTCCTAATAAATCCTTATCTTCATAAGACAATTTTTTCATCTGAACTTCCGAGACATCTTCTAGTTCTTCTAACAACGATACAATTTCATCACTGGTTAATTTTTCCGTGGCGGGTTTGAGATAATATTGCCGTCCCAGATGATAGTGATCGATGATCCCTTGTTGTTTTTCAGAAATAGGTCGAAATAATTTGCCTTCACGAATTCCCACCAGTTCATAAACTCTCACGGGTTTGCTTTTTCCTTTGACGGTGATGAAGTCTAGTTCTCGAACAATCACCCGATCTGCATAATTGATATAGGTGTCCTCGCTAATAATAATATCCGTCCCATACTGTTTACTGGCAGTTTCTAAACGGGCGGCTAAATTAACCCCATCCCCAATAGAAGTTAATTCCATCCGTTTACTAGAACCAATATTTCCTGATACCACTTCATCGGAATGAAGACCCATCCCAATCGCAATTGGCATTAACCCTTGGGCTACCCGACCTTGATTATATTCGGTTAAACGGTAGCGCATTTCCACCGCCGCTTGCATTGCCATCCAGGGATGATCTTCTAGGGGAGCGGGAGAACCAAAAACAGCCATTAACGCATCCCCAATATATTTATCGAGGGTGCCTTTATACCGAAATACGGTATCTACCATCTCCTCAAAATAGGAGTTGAGCATGATCACAACTTCTTCGGCTCCTAATTTTTCGGTTAGGGTGGTGTAGCCGCGAATATCACTAAATAAAACGGTAACGTCTTTGCGTTTTCCGCCTAACCCGGTATCTCCACTGGCTAACAGTTGTTCCGCGACTTCTGGGGTCATGTAGCGATACATTAAGTTCTTGATTTCTTTCTCGCCACTAATATCTTCCATCACAACTAACGCCCCACTGACTTTTTCGGGGTTATTGATATCAGACATGGAATTAATTGATAAATTAACACTCCTTGATGATTCATTTGTACCAGGGAATAAGGTTTGATCAGGATAATATTGTTGTCGATCTTTAATATCTTTCGGGGCCAAAGCTAGATCGAACCATTTGCTGAAATCTCCGTCTTTAACCTGAATTAAATCTCGCACAGTCCGCCCCTTAACTACATCTTCTTCCCGTAGTCCTAAGAGTTCCATTGCACATTCATTGGTAGCAATCATTCGACCTTCTTTATCGGTAGAAATTACCCCATTACTCAGCGATCGCAGAATATCTTTTTGTCGTTGTTCCTGTTCTTTGACTTTTTGGAATAATTTGGCATTTTGTAGCGCCACACCCGCTTGAATATTAAACGCCTGCATGAATTCTAAATCATTGGTATTAAAGCTGGCTTTCCATTGTTCTGGGGCTTCCGGCCAATCCGCCGGATTATAAGGAGGGTGTTCTCCTTGTTTTTTCTTATTCACTAATTGGGTGACACCAATCAATTGATCATCGGCATTATAAACAGGCATACATAATAAACTACAGGTGCGATAGCCTGTTTTTTGATCCGTTTTTTTCGCATTTTCTGAATTGGGATCAGTATATAGATCAAATGGAATTAATAAGGGTTTTTTTGATTCTGCAACTTGACCCACAAAACCCACTCCTACAAGACAACGAAGTTCACCTATAAAGGGAATTTTCGTCCATAAATCTCCTTTTTCTTCATCTAATAACCATAGGGTACTGCGATCGGCATTCATTAATTCTTTTGCCTGATCCATGACATTTTTCAGGGTTTCTTCTAAGTCTAAACTGCTCTTACTCAGAGCATTCACCGCATTCATTAAGGCGGCGGCGGCTCGTTGTCTGACCGTGGCGGCATAGAAGGAACGAGAAGACTCTAAAATTAGACGAATCGAAGGAACAAATTCTTCAAATATTTTTTCATCATCGGCGGTAAATCCATCGAAATCTATTTTTTCATCTAAGGGATCTAAGGGATTAGAATTAAGTTGTAATTTGTTGAGTAACTGCACTACCGCCACCAGTCCATCCTCATCATTTAATAGAGGCATGACCAGCATGGTATACGTCCGATATCCATTTTTATGATCCATTTTCTTGGCGGCTTCAGAGCGTGGATCATTGTAAAAATCGTAAGGAATATTAACAACTGATCGGGTTGTTGCTACTTCTCCAGCTATTCCTGCTGTTGAAGGGATACGAAGTTCTAGGGTTTTCCCATCTTCTCCTCCGGCTACAATTGACCAGAGTTCATGTTTGTCTTCATCAACCAGCCAAATTGTGGTACGATCTGCATTCAGCAATTCCCCAATTTTGATCGTAATTGATCGCAACATTTCATTGAGGATTTCCTCAAACCCTTGAGCATCGAGCAGATTATTCAGCATCGATAGGGTTTGATTAACCGTTTTCAGTTTCTCCTCAACATTTTGGACAACTTCAACAAAATTGTCTTTGGTTAAAGGCGCTAGAAAAGAGGAAAAACTTCCCGCACCTTGACCCGTATGAACTAAACCCCCATTCGTTGATGAAGGTGATTTTTGCTGAGGGGTCTCACCCCCTCCTGGCGCAACACTTTGATGGCGATTTCGATTGGTCGGGGTTTCTTCAACAGCCGTTACATCAACAACTTGTGCTGAAACAACGGTTGATTCTTCTGATATAGAATTGGTCGGGGATGCAGATTTCATAGGGGTTTAATACATAGATTGGGCTTCAAACAATCTTGTAGGGAAAGATTAATAATTTTTTAAGTTTTGAACTATCAAAAGAAAATGGCACATAGACAATTGCTATTTACCAGTTTACGTTGGATATCGACAACTAGCTAAATTTAACCCCATTTAGGATCAGCCAGGCCTGTCAAACCATTCTTGCACTTAGTATAGATTGTTGTCTGTGTTTTGTTCTACCAATTTTAAAAAAATAGGGCAAGAGGGATCACAGATTTAAGAGGATTTCACGGATTTCACGGATTTTAATCTGTCAGGACTTAGGCAAGCACGCTATATATAGTGTACTTGCCTAAGTCCTGATCAAGTTAATATCGTTTTTAGGGATCGATTGGGATGGCTGACCGTTGAGATCGCCATCTTCCTGTTTTTTCCTCTCCTCAAATTCTAACCGATTCGTTTCAAGATAATGCTAGGTCAATTATAAGTAATTTTAGGAACTGAATGATAGTATAAAGATTGCCTAAAATTATGCCTTAACATTTGCCGATATGCCTCTAAGTTGGAATGAAATTAAGCAAAGAGCGATCGCCTTTTCTAAAGAATGGGAAACTGAAACTTCAGAGAAGTCAGAGTCACAATCCTTCTGGAATGATTTTTTTAATGTGTTTGGCATTTCACGGCGGCGGGTGGGAAGTTTTGAGCTACCGATTAAAAAGGCGGATAATAAACAAGGCTTTATCGATCTTTTGTGGAAAGGAATGATTTTGGTGGAACATAAGTCTATGGGTAAGGACTTAGATAAGGCTACACAACAGGCAAAAGATTATTTTCCCAATTTAAAAGAGCATGAATTACCAAAATATATTTTGGTGTCGGATTTCCAAAAATTCCGGCTTTATGATTTAGATACGAACGAAACCAAAGAGTTTGAGCTACAGGATTTTGTAAATCACGTCCATCTATTCGGCTTTATGGCGGGATATGAGAAACGGGTTTATAAAGATGAAGATCCTGTCAATATTAAAGCGGCGGAATTGATGGGGGATCTACATGATCACCTCAAAGAAATTGGCTATATAGGGCATGATTTAGAGGTGTATCTAGTGCGGCTATTGTTCTGTATGTTTGCGGATGATACGGGCATTTTTAATAAGGGAATTTTTTGGGAATATATTGATCTTCATACCAAGGAAGATGGCAGCGATTTGGCGATGCACATTGCTTCAATTTTCCATATTTTAAATACATCTAAGGAGAAGCGGTTAAAAAATTTAGATGAAAATTTAGCGCAGTTTCGCTATGTGAATGGGAAGTTATTTGAGGAGACTGTACAACCTGCGGCTTTTGATAAGCAGATGCGTGAAATGTTGTTAAAGGCTTGTGCATTTGATTGGGGTAAGATTTCCCCGGCAATTTTTGGGTCGATGTTTCAGGCGGTAATGAATCAGACAGAACGGCGCAATTTAGGAGCCCATTATACTTCTGAAAAGAATATTCAAAAGTTGATTAAGCCGCTTTTTTTGGATGATCTTTATATTGAATTTGAGAAGGCTAAGGGTAGTAAGGGCAAACTAGAAACATTACATAAAAAGATTGCCAATTTATATTTTCTCGATCCTGCCTGTGGTTGTGGTAATTTCTTGATTATTACCTATCGGGAATTGCGAGATTTAGAGATTCTGATTTTGTTGGAATTGAATAAGAGTGGGCAGTTAGTGACGGATATTAGCTCAATTATTCAAGTAGATGTGGATCAGTTTGCGGGGATTGAATATGATGAGTTTGCGGTGCGGGTGGCTGAGGTGGCGATGTGGTTAATTGATCATCAGATGAATGTGAAGGTGAGTAATGAGTTTGGGCAGTATTTTGTGCGGTTGCCATTGAAAAAAGCTGCGAAAATTGTGCATGGTAATTCGTTGCGGATTGATTGGGAGTCTGTTGTTGCAAAAGAGAAGTTAAATTTTATTTTGGGTAATCCTCCCTTTGTCGGTTCTAAAATGATGAATGAAACACAAAGGGATGATCTTCTTGGTATATTTAACGATGCCAAAGGTGCTGGAGTTATGGATTATGTCTCAGCTTGGTATGTCAAAGCAGCAGAACTTATCCAAGAGACAAATATCCAAGTAGCTTTTGTTAGTACAAACTCAATTTCTCAAGGCGAACAGGTTGGCATTTTGTGGAATGTTCTCTTTAATGAGTACAAAATAAAAATTCATTTTGCTCATAGAACTTTTAAGTGGGCAAATGAAGCCAGAAAAAATGCTGCTGTATACTGCGTCATTATTGGGTTTGCGAACTTTGATATTGCAGAGAAACGTATTTTTGAGTATGAGGATATCAAGGGCGAACCATTGGAAATACAGGCAAAAAACATCAATCCTTATTTGGTAAATGGAACAGATACAACAATTCAAAGAAGACAAAATCCGTTGTCTAATATCCCATCTATAGGTATTGGTAATAAACCAATTGATGGCGGGAACTATCTATTTACAACGCCAGAAAAAGAAGACTTTATCAAGATAGAGCCACGATCTGCCAAATGGTTTAGAAAATGGGTGGGCTCTGATGAATTTATTAATAATCGTGAGAGGTGGTGCTTATGGCTTGGAGATTGTCCGCCTAATGAATTAAAGCAAATGCCACAAGCCTTAAAGAGAGTTGAAGCAGTTAAAAAAGTAAGATTAGAAAGCCAAAGCATTCCTACTCAGAAACTAGCACAAACTCCAACTCGGTTTCATGTAGAGAATATTCCAAGCGGGGAGTATTTGATCGTTCCCAAGGTTTCAAGTGAGCGTAGAAAGTATATCCCAATTGGATTTAGTGATTCAAATACTTTATCTAGTGATTTATTATTTGTTGTTTCTAATTCTAGTCTTTACCATTTTGGTATACTCACATCCGAGATGCACATGACTTGGGTTAGGTATGTATGTGGAAGATTAAAAAGTGATTATCGTTATTCCAAAGATATTGTTTATAACAACTATCCATTTCCTGAAAACGTCAGCGAAAAACAAAAGCAAAAAGTTGAAACTGCCGCACAAAAAGTATTAGATACAAGGGCAAAATATCCTGATAGTAGCCTCGCCGATCTTTACGATCCCCTCACCATGCCGCCCGACTTGGTAAAAGCCCATCAAGCCCTAGATAAAGCCGTTGACCTTTGCTATCGTCCCCAGCCCTTCGTTAGCGAATTAAATCGCATTGAGTATTTATTTAGCCTCTATGAAGCCCTAAGTGCGCCATTGCTGAAAGTCGAGAAGAAAAAGCGAGTTAAGAAGAAAGATAGTTAATAAATTAGATGATCTGGCGATCGCTATTCGGTGTGAGTCGTAATTTTTAGGCGATCGCTTTTGCTGTATTTAGATGTACACTTAGATGTACAGATAGATTCAAAAATAATGCTATCCAATATTCCGATTACAGAAGCAAGAAACGAGTTAACCTCATTACCTGAAAAGCTTGCCCAGCAAGGCGGTACACTTGCAATTACCCGTAGAGGCAAACCCGTCCTAGCTGTGATGACCTGGGAACATTACGAAGCAATACTCGAAACATTGGAAATTCTGGGTGATGCGAATCTTATGGCTAACTTGCGTCAAGGTATTACCGAGGCGAAATCAGCACAAGGAATAGATTGGGAATCAGCGAAACGAGAATTAGACCTGTAATGTATCGCGTCGTCATTCAACCTACGGCTTTCAAACTATTAAAAGAAATCAGCGATCGCCGTATCCGTAAAAAAATTAGCGATCGCATTGACAAGCTGAAAGAATCTCCCGAAATGCAGGGAAAACCATTACTTGGTGAACTAGATGGTTATTACAGTGTGCGTGCAGTTGGACAAAGATATCGGATCATTTACGCGATCGAGCAAGCTCAAGTCACTGTCATGATTGTAGCGTTGGGAATTCGCAAGGATGGTAGTAAACAAGACGTATATGCTCTTGCTAAAAAGCTATTGAGATTAGGGCTGTTAGACGAGTCAGACGAGGATCAAGATGATGATTAAAATCCAGAATTAGAGAAGAGAATTTTGGGTATTTGGAAGTGATAGAAAAAGCGATCGCTATTCCTGTGAGTCCTGATTTTTAGGCGATCGCTCTCCCAACCAAATATCCTAAACAGCGATCGCACCCAAACTATTCTAAAAAACAAAGTATTAGATGTCATCTGCGACTATGCTTCTTCATCAAAGATTGCAATTAATAAAACTTCATTACAGGTGGTGAGACTGACAATATTTTTATAATGTTTTGAACCTGCAAATGTGCGAATAGAGATAACTTCACTATTAAATATTGGAATGAATTCTCCATGTGCAAATAAAAGAACTTTTTTGTCCATTTCTAAAATTATCCCAGCATTTTTTACACCAAGTGTATGAATACTAGAAACTGAGCTTTCCAGTCCTGTATATTTGTAATCATAGGAAATTCTAGGAACAGAAGAATTATCTTTCTGTAAACCTAATGTAAATAAGCTCCCATCATAGGTACATAAAAATAATGTTCTGGAACTATTATAGACAAATTGGATATTATTCAAATCTATTTCGTTGTGAAAGTTTGAATTGACAAATAGACTATTAAAATTAAATTCGCTTTTTTTTAAATCTGTAACAATCAAGATTTCTTCCTCAAAGTTTTTTCTTGGTTCAATAATTTCTTGTTGAAACTGAGTTTTAAGACTATCAAATAAAGTGAGGTCAATACGCGCCGAATAGTTTACAACATCAAAATCAAGCCAAGACGTTCGTAGTGAGTATTCTGGAAAATGTTTGTCCTTGCGAGTATTGTTCATCCCCAAATCAAAATCATCAATAAATGAGAATAATCCTTCAGAACCACAGGAAGCATTGACTGTCCCAAACTTAGCTGTTGTATTAATACACTTTGCTTCAAGACGCTTTTGAGCTTTATTAATTGGTATAGTGTTTTCTGATTCCCAATCAAGATCAAGATGATAAAGTCCTGTATTTGTCCCAATATACAATCGACGATTATAAATATTTAAGTCAAGTAAAATATCTGCCTTTATTTTCAGATCCCATTCAACAGGTTCTATAAAATCTGCATCAATTTGAATTGATTTTGATTCAATTTTGTCAACAGCTTTGATAAAAGCAGCTTTTCCAGACTCATCATGTAGCTGATTACGAAATTGCTCTTGAGCAATTAAATCATTTCTAAAAAATAATAATGTTGGTGCATCAAGTAAATTCTCATCTTCTTGGAGTTTACTTACAATATTTTTCATATCATAAATACATACTGTGTGGTTCTCAGTAATTGTAATAAGTCGTCCCATATATAGGAACGCATCTTCAAAATTTCCGGGGAATCTTAGTGATACAATTTTCATAATTTTAGCTTCTGAATTTTTCGTCCAACTGCTTTATCAATCACTTTCTCTTTAATCCACTGCTCAACTAATAAATCGAAATCAGGAGGTAAAGCATTTCGTTTTCTTTCTTCTAGAGGTGAAACTGGATACCCATGCCAAGGATCTTGATCGTTAGATGTACATGGAAATATTGATAGTCTCTCTCCATTTGTACCAAGTGTTGCTTTTCCTGTTTCTAGAACTCCCCAGTAATTTCGATTTCCGTCATGCAGATTATGTTTGTCAGAATTATGAAAGATACCGTACTCAGTATCAGGTGGGATGCACCAAGTATGTTTATCTGCTTTAGAGCCTTTACCTCTATGATACGATAATGATAAATACATTTTTCCATTTACTGTCGGGCCATACTCATGACCAGCAGATGTAGTTTTATTTGGAGGCATTTTGTTTTTATTTTTTTTGCTCTATATCCAAAATACTATAAAAGGTAATATTTATACATCACAAACTACCAAATCATCCCCAAATTTAACACAAAATCCTTTAAAACATCTTCCCCCGAAACCGTAGCAGGAGAATCTAAAACCTCAACCTCTTTTCCTGGTTTATAAATCTCTACTTGACGAGATTTACGATTAATTAATATACCCAAATGCACACCATTATCTATATATTCCCCCATCTTTTCCTGTGTAGTCTTCAAACTATCACTAGGAGAAAGTAACTCAAGTACAAACTCACGACAAATAGGGGGAAACTTTTGTTTTTCTTCATCAGTTAAAGCATCCCATCTTTCTAACTTGATCCAAGAAGCATCAGGAGAACGATCTGCACCATTAGGCAATTTAAAACAAGTCGAAGAATCAAAAGCAATGCCAGTACCATCAGCATCAGTCCAATTCATTACCTGTTGAGTGATTCTCGCATTTTTGTTTCCTGTTTCTCCTCCCGTTGGT
>CAITND010000053.1 GCA_903893625.1 uncultured Oscillatoriales cyanobacterium | reverse complement strand
CGGAAATCCTTGACTAACTTTATTTGTTCTATTATACTATTAAACATATTTTTAAAATCAAAAAAAGTGATCTGTTTTTGATTTTATCAAGAAAAGATCACTTTTATTTTCTTTTTTACACCCGACTTTGAAAACGCCCTGCTGGGACAGGCGAGGAGATTTTGAATTAAAGTTCTAGTCAAAACGGGGCGGGTTTAGGGAGGTTGTCTGTGGGGATCAAAGGTTAACTCGAACCCGCCCCTACCTTGGGAAAAGAGATTGATGTAGGGGCGGGTTCATCCAGATATATAATACCCATCCCAGATCTAACTAAACCCGCCCCATCCTCCAAGTCAGTGTGGGTAGTTCACGGGTAACTGTCCCCGATCATCACGCTTTCCCAGAAGCCGAATCGTCCAAAATCAAAAATAAGGATTAAGATAATTAAGATAATCATTAGTTTTAGGGTTAATCGCTGAAAGAGAAAGCCTAAACAGTGATGTTTAGAATCTCTGCACTTCTAGGGTAGAGATTCTGTCAATATACGAGGAATACAAGAGCTTAATGTTTGATCACGCCAAAACCAAATACGCCTCTGATCCCGCGATCATCTCTGCCCATTCTAATCCCGATACCAGCCGGGAAACCGCACTAGCCGCCGCCCGCGCAGCAGATGACCGGAAAGCGGATAATATTCTGGTGCTGTGTGTATCAGAAGTATCTTATTTAGCTGATTATTTTGTGATTGTAACGGGCTTTTCTCAAGCTCAACTGCGGGCAATTTGTCAAGCAATCTCCGATCAAGTAGAAGTAGAATTAGAACGGCTTCCCCTCAGAATTGCAGGTCAAAATGACGGTAACTGGGTATTAATGGATTATGGCGATGTAATTGTCCATATTTTGTTACCTGAAGAACGAGATTTTTATAAATTAGAAGCCTTCTGGGGTCACGCCGAGCAAGTGCATTGGCAACCCTAAAACCCTAAAATGGCTGTAGGGATGTTAAATGGGTAGCCATTATTAGAAGGCTACCATCTACCTTGAATCCTATAGAACCTAGACAATTATCCAAATTGCCCATGTAACTTAGTGGTAGAGAAACTCCCTGGGTGAAGGAAAAGAAACAAAAGCCCGTGACGAGGATTGAACTCGTGACTTCCTCCTTACCAAGGAGGTACTCTACCACTGAGTTACACGGGCAAAAAAAATCAAGAACAAAAAATTAAGACTTGATAATTCCTAACTTTTGATTTTAGAGGTGGGCCGAGCTGGATTTGAACCAGCGTAGGCGTAGCCAGCGGATTTACAGTCCGCCCCCATTAACCGCTCGGGCATCGACCCATTTAATCAACAATTTTATATAGTAGCACAATCTCAGAAAATGTCTAGGGGTTTTGAAAAAAAAGTTTTTACATTAGGGGTAAGGGGGCTGAGAACGCTGACGGCTAGGTGGTCTGCGGGATTGTTCTGGGGTTCGGGTCAGATGGGGAGAACTGGTGCGGGGGCGTTGGGTGCGGCTGGGAAAATCGCTCTCATCGTAAATTTCCCCGACTAACTCCTCCAAAATATCTTCTAAGGTGACTAAGCCAACAGTTCCCCCATATTCATCCACAACAATTTTGCTATCAGGAAATTTTATAGATTTAATCTGGCAACAAAGGACTTCCTGGGAAGGGGAAGTCCTTTGCTTACAATCTGTTGAGTTTTCTGTTTATGCCAACATTAAATAACGGTATTGTCAGAAATGACCGCATTTTTCAGGATGACAATAATCCCACTGCGGATATAAAATCCTAAGTCTTCCCGTTCCGCTTCTTGAACATCCTCTTTATTGATAATTTTGACATTGCGACCAATGCGAGCATTTTTATCAACAATCGCCTTCCGAATTACGGTATTAGAGCCAATCCCTAATGCTATTTCACCTTCTTGTAAACCCGATTGACGTTCTGAGAACGGTTGATAAAAGTCTGAACCCATAACTAGAGTATCTTGAATCAAACATCCGGCTTCCACACGGGAACGTAACCCCAAAACAGAATGATCAATCCGACATTCTTTGAGAATACAACCCTCAGCAACAATAGATTCGGTAATCCGACAATCTAGGATTTTTGTAGGCGGTAAGTGGCGAGAACGGCTATAAATCGGGGCTTTTTCGTCGTAGAAACTAAAGGAAGGATGGGGTTGTTGTGTTAAACCTAAATTGGCATGATAAAACGCTTCAATGGTTCCAATATCTTCCCAATAGTCTTTAAATAAAAAGGCTTGAACGTTTAAATCTCCAGCGGCGTTAGGAATTACTTCTTTCCCAAAATCAGTTTCTTGGGGATTTTCATCTAATAGCTTAATCAAGACATCTTTGTTAAAGACATAAATCCCCATAGAAGCAATATAAGGATTTTCTTTAGCTTGTTCAGGAGATAAACCCAACATGGAGGTATCCACCTGCATTTCTTTCAGGGCTTCCCCTTTAGGTTTTTCACTGAAACTTACTACCCGTCCAGAGTTATTGAGTTTCATTAACCCAAAATCAGAGGCCCGTTTTTCGTCAATGGGTAATACTGAAAGGGTAATATCCGCATTGGTGTCTAAATGACGTTGGACAAATTCTCGATAGTCCATGCGGTAGAGATGGTCGCCCGATAAAATCAAATATTGGTCAACGTCCCATTCTTTAAACAGCCACAAATATTGACGCACTGCATCTGCTGTACCCTGGAACCAATTCGGGTTTTGAGTGGTTTGTTGGGCTGCTAATACTTCTGTAAAGCTATCATCAAAGCCAGAGAAGTTGTAAGCGCGAGCAATATGACGGTTTAAGGATGCTGAGTTAAATTGGGTTAAAACGTAGATTTTGAGAATTTCGGAGTTAATACAGTTACTAATGGGGATATCGATTAACCGATATTTCCCGGCAATGGGCACCGCAGGTTTGGCCCGCACTTTGGTTAAAGGATACAGGCGGCTACCCGCACCGCCACCGAGAATGATTGCTAAAACTCGTTTCACAAAAAATTACCTCTCAACTGCCAATAGTCTTCCCAAGTCCAGTGTCCGACTGTACGGTACTCTTGACAAGGGGGGAGAAGCAAAACCTACCTTAAGTTTGGGTTAGGGTGAGGTTAGGAGGAACGGAAAGGGCCAAAGAATTGTTAAACGGTTATTGAATTTTAAGTGTTGAAAATTTTCTAGCTGTTTAGAAGTTGATAATTCTTTATATTTTTTTACCGGACTTATCGGGGATTGTTTTGTTAATTTCAAGTTATACCAAAATAAACAGGATCAATTTTGATTAAAGATAGAGGATTTATGATGCACCCATATTGGAATATTGTTTCTCGATCAATTAAAGTGGCTATTGTTGGGGTTTGTTTACCTCTATTGTTGTCGAGTGGAGGGTTGGCAGAACAGAATGTTAAGCAAGAAGCTATTCAGGTTGATCCGAGAATTAAAGAGCCGATTGAGTTATTGATGGATGATAATATTGATAATGATCAAGGCGCTATTAGTCAATTAAGCCAAATTCCTAATGTTGTAGATTTATTAATTCAAGGGTTTAACAAAAATCAAAATTCTCTTGAAGTTAAATCAGCGATTTTTAAAGCTTTAAAAGAATTGGATAATTCTAATAAATCTCTTGACTTATTAACTAAAATCATAGAAAATCAACAAGAAAATGATAGATTTCGCGTGTTGGGAGTCGAAGCATTGATAACAAGAAAAAACCTATCTAATAAAGCGATTAATTCTTTAATAAATCAACTAGTAAATCCTCAAAATACATTTTATTTTAGAGATTCTTCTTTATATTATTTAGCTTATGGGCTTGAAAGTGAAAATTTTACTTTAGATGCTCAACAAATTGAACAACTAATTTCTATTTTAGAAAATGAAAATTATAAAATTTATGATCGAGCAACCTATCCTCTTTCAGAGGCTGTAAAAAGAAATAGTTCTCCCGACTTAGTTACAAATCTCAAAAAAATTGCCAACAATACGCAAAAAAATTGGAAGACTCGGATAGGCGTGGCACAAGCACTTGGATTTAGTGGTTATGATGTTCAATTATCAATGGAAGTTTTAACGGAGTTCCTTCAAGATAAAACTCAAAGCTCTCAAACCCGAAAATCTGCACTTGAATCCATACAAATTGTATCAGATGAACTGTCAAAATCAGCCTATAAAGTTGCTGATAAAGAAGACCAGAAAAAAAATTGGCTTGAAGGTTTAAATAAAGCCAAGGGAGTATTAAAGGCACTGGAGACCAATGGAAGTAATATTTATGAATCTAAAAATGATAAAGTTATTGTGGTTAAAAACTCTTTAAACAATGCGATTAATACTATTAATTCGCTTCCCACGCCTGCAAATCCTGTCTGGATCTTGCTGAATGAAAACAAAAACCTGTCCATCCTAATATTTTTATTCAGCCTTTGGCTTTTTCTGCTTTTTTTATTGCTTCGTGTCAAACCATTATCTCTGTTATGGCTGAATAGCTTTTTACAAAAAACTGATTTATCCTTTGAATTTATTGGCATTAATGTTCAGACTACCACATTGAGAAAATTATTGTTTGACTTACAATATCATCCCAGGGTACTTGATGATTGGGTAAAAACGAATCTGGAAACAGCACGCCGTCAGTTTGAAAATAAGCAGACCGTTAAAGAAAGAAAAATTTATGTCCCTACTATTCCTGTAATTTTGAATGGTGATTCAATTCCTGAACTTGCCCCCAAAGATTTACAACATAAGTTTAGTGAATCGAGAGAAACTTTACTGATTTGGGGAGAAGGAGGTTCAGGAAAAACAACTTTAGCTTGTCAGTTAGCAAAGTGGGCAATGGCAGATGATCCAGAGCAACGTCTTTGCCCCAATCATCGAATGTTACCGATTTTCATTGATCAAGAACTGAGCGATGAAACTGGAAATCAACAACAGGTTTTAATTGAAGCGATTCATGGGCAACTGAGAGACTTAATTGAGGCAGTCAAACCGATTTCCGAAGAATTACTGGTACATTTATTGATGGAAAGACGGCTTCTGGTGATTGTTGATGGCTATTCTGAAATGCGTCCAGCAACTCGCAATAAAATCAAACCCGAATTACCCAGTTTTTTAGCAAATGCTTTGGTTGTTACCTCACGAAGTGAAGAATCTTTAGGAGGTGTGAATAAAACGATTATTCAAATGATGCGGGTTCACAGTAGTAAACTGGCAGAGTTTTTACAAGCTTATGTTAATAAAAAAGGAAAACAAGATTTGTTCAAAACGGATCAAGAACTTTTTCAAGCCTGTATCCAGCTTTCAAAGCTTGTCGGTGAACGAGATATTACCGTATTATTAGCTAAACTCTATGCCGATCAATTGATTGCGAATGAATCTAATCAGACCACTAAAAATTTACCTGATAATATTCCTGATTTGATGTTATCTTACTTAAATCAAATCAATTATCAACTGGTTGAAAAGGGACTAGAGAATCATTTAGATAATCTGACCGTTCATCGGGTTGCTAAAGTTATCGCATGGGAATGTCTAAAACACACTTTTCGACCGACTAATGTTCCGCTTGATACTCTATTAAAAGCATTAGGTGAGCAATGGAGTGAGGAGCAAGCAAAAACTTACCTGAAGTATTTAGAAAACTCTCTACATATTGTTGAAATCATCAAACCAAGTGAAGATCAAATTCGTTTTTCTCTTGATCCTTTAGCAGAATTTTTAGCAGGTTTGTATTTAGTCGATCTTTATAAGGATAATGAAAAATTATGGACTGAATTTCTGGCGCAAGTGGATGCTCAACCTGGTGCGCCAGAAAGTATCAAAGAATTTTTACAAGCTGTGCAGGATTGCTGCCAAAAGAAACAGGATATAGTGCCTAGAATGATATTAGAGGCACTCTCTCAAAAAATTGTCGATTCTGATTCAGAAAAGAGTGCTAGAAATACTACTTACCTGTTTGGATCGCATCGAGAACAAGGACAATCCAATGGCGAATCTTGATCACTCAATGCGTTAATATTTTGCTGCGCGTGTGAACTTGCTTCTCCTAACGCTTCCATAACATTAGCTAACAACTCTGATTGCTCTTTAATATCCGTGATAGCTGTTATATCGCCATTTTCAGTGATTGCTTCTGTAAGAGATGCAATCGCTTTTTCTTGATAACGACCCAGTTTTAATAATCCTTGTGCAGCAAAAACTTTCGCTTTAATAGCCGCCAATTTAATATCTTCTTCTGTTTTTCCTTTTGTTTCTTTTGGTATTGGCTTCTCTAAAGTTTTCATCAACTGATAAGCTGCTTTTGAAATCGGCGATCGCGGGACAAAACTGGCAGGAGTAATGACTAATTCATACTCATCCTTAATCTCTTTATCTACCTTTTGCATGGCTTTATCTAATTCCCACAAAATTTCCTCATAGTGTTTTCTGAGTTTAGTATCCATAGTAACCTCTGTTAAATTAATGGGTGTTGTTTGAGATGAAAAATTGGGTTGCTGGTTTGGTTTTTGTTTAGGTGAATGGGAATTTTTTGCTAAACGTTGGGCTGCTTTAACCGCCTCAAATGTATTCACTAAACCACTTCCCGTTGCCCAATCAAATCCGGGTTTAGCCGAATGTCCTCCGGTGGCAGAATTGCAATTTCCTTCAATTACATCAATGGCAGTTTGTTGCAGAATTTCTTTTACTTGTTGGGGGGATAATTGCGGATTAACTTGCTTCATCAACGCACATATTCCCGCCACTTGGGGTGCTGCTGCTGACGTACCACTTAAGGCTGCCCAGCCATCTGCTGAAGGGGTTTCATCCGCATCAGGATGTTTGACTCCTGGTAAACCAAAGGCTGCATCTAAAGTGCTTCCAGGGGGAACAGGTAAAAGAATATAAGCAGCCCTGGGTTTTTTGCCGACTAACCCACAAATATCAGGAACAATTCGCCCAGAATAGATATTACTGCTAAAACCACTAGCATAATTACTGGCTTCTAATTTACCATCAGAACGCAAATAAACGCCCCCAGCCGCAATCACGTCAGGGTGTTGAGAAGGAAATCCCCAATGCCCATTTCCGGCGGAAAAAACAACAATAATTCCCTGATAAACTGCATCGGCAATATTAGCAGTTAAAGCAATATCATAGGCCGATAAAGGAAGATATTGTCTGCTACTTCCCCAACTACAGGAAATAATATCAGGACGGAGGGAAACCGCTTTTTTGAAAGCAGCAATGGAATTTTTAAAGTTCCATTTTAACATGGTAAAATTGACTTCAGGAGCAATAGAAAATATATTGGCAGATTCTCCGGTTCCATGCCCATTTTCATCTAGTTCAGAATTAACACTTGTCGCCCCTAAAACTACTTTACCTTGATATCCATTTCGGGCAAAAAAAGGATGACGATACCATCCTGAATCGACCATCACAACGTTGATGCCTTGCCCTTTAATTCGTTGTTGATGAGCCGTAACTGCATTCAACTCCTTGGCAATATCCTGGGGAACATCTAAATGCCAATAGGACGGATTTGGAGGAGATTCTGAAGGTAAGCCAACATCGGTATAATAAACAGGTTCGCTTAAGGCAATTCCTTCAATTAAATCCGATAAATCACTTGAAGACGGATCAACAAAACCGATAATATCAGTATCAGGAGTATCTAAAAATGTGCCTACACTTTCTAATCCTCCCCCTTTGATAACAGGTTTGTCTTTAGCAATAATTTTCGTTTTGAAAACCCGCTCGTACAGGTCAACAGAACCAGCAATCGTTAGAGTGACTCGTCCCGTTTCTAAAACTTCAAAGCCTTCTGATTTTAGACGTTGAATTGCTAAATTGACCTGTTGAGGATGAGAATAAAATTGAGTAATATTCTCATGGGTAATTAGTTCTGAAGATCGGAATAGGGAAACCCCCCCTTGTGAATGAACTGAGGCTTCCGCGTAAACAATTGATGGTAAGTTACTATTTAAGTCATTCATCCCTCTGATTGTAAATTTAATTCGCTTCCAGTCTGGCACAAACAAATAAATTGACAATAAATTCTTAGGAAAACTTAATAATTAGCCAGGCATGATTATCTTTCTGAATGATCAATGACAGTCTGAGACTCAATATCATAATTCCAGAATATATTAAGTGCTGATAGATTCTATAATATTGTTGATGGATTTTAAAATTTATCTATGCAAATAAAAACTCCTGATTGGGTCAAACACGCAGTATTTTATCAAATTTTTCCAGATCGCTTTGCTCAAGCTGCAATTCCTCGCAAAGCTTTGTTAAAATCCGATCGCTGGGAACAATGGGATTTGCCACCGAGTTTACAGGGATATAAAGGGGGCAATTTATGGGGCGTAATTGAACAATTAGATTATTTACAGGATTTGGGGATTAATGCTATTTATTTTACTCCCATTTTTCAATCTGCTTCTAATCATCGCTACCATACCCATGATTATTATCAGATTGACCCCATACTTGGAGGAAATACGGCCTTTCAAGAGTTATTAGATGCGGCTCATCAACGCAATATTAAAATAGTATTGGATGGGGTATTTAACCATGCCAGTCGGGGCTTTTTTCAGTTTCATGATATTTTAGAAAATGGCCCCCATTCTCCTTGGTTAGATTGGTTTAAAATTGAAGGCTGGCCGTTATCGGCTTATGATGGTAGTAAACCTGCTAATTATGTGGGTTGGGTTGGAAATCGAGCTTTACCTCAGTTTAATCATGATCATCCTCAAGTCAGGGAATATATCATGGAAATTGCTGAACATTGGATTGATTTTGGTATTGATGGTTGGCGTTTAGATGTGCCTTTTGAAGTCAAAACTCCGGGGTTTTGGCAGGAATTTCGAGAGCGAGTTAAGGCTGTTAATCCAGAGGCTTATATTGTTGGCGAAGTGTGGGGAGATTCGAGACAATGGTTAGATGGAACGCAATTTGATGGGGTGATGAATTATTTATTTACAGGCCCAACGATTGCTTTTACCGCAGGCGATCGCGTTCAAATGGAATTAGTGGAAAGCCCTTCTTATTTTCCCTATCCGCCCTTATTTGCTAAAGAATATGGGCAAAAAATTCAAGCCTTATTAGAGTTATATCCTTGGGAAATTCAACTGACTCAATTGAATTTACTCGATAGTCATGATACAGCCCGATTAGTGACGATCGCCGGAGGAGATAAAACAACAGTTCAATTAGCAACTTTATTATTATTTACCTTTCCTGGCGCACCCAGTATTTATTATGGGGATGAAGTGGGATTAGAAGGACAACTTGACCCCGACTCTCGCCGTAGTTTCCCGATGAAAGATTCTTGGCATCAGGATATTTTAGACTATCATAAAAAACTAATTTCCCTTCGTCATAAATACGAAGCTTTACGCATCGGTTCCTACAAGATATTATATGCTGAGGGCGTTGTTTATGGATTTGCTCGATGTTTAGGGAACGAGGAATTAATCATTTTAGTGAATTCGGGAACTGAACCCGCCCATATTAATGTTACGATTACCGACTTAAAAACCTGTCCAAATCAGTTAATTTATGGAGAAGGTAAATTCAGTTGGAAACAAGAAGATGACAGAACAGAATTAGAGGTCTATCTTCCTGCTCGTCAAGGGATAATTATGGCAAATTCTTAGCATCTCCAAGGATAGAATTTTGATCTTAGGGTATGGTAATGCCATGCCCTAGAATTAGAAAATTACCCTATAATAAAACATCTGCTTTAATCTTATTCCTGCTGATCACATTGCATCCCATGACCCAGAATTCCCCATCTATCCTTGAAAAAATTAAAGACATTGCCACAACTTTAGCACCTCGGTTAATTGAGATTCGTCGCCACATTCATGCACACCCTGAACTCAGTGGTCAAGAATATCAAACCTCCGCTTATGTCGCCGGGGTCTTATCTTCCTGTGGAATTAAAGTTCAAGAAGGGGTGGGGAAAACGGGAGTGGTGGGAGAATTCAAGGGGAACACCACCGCCTCCCGTTGGTTTGCCATTCGCACGGATATGGACGCTTTACCCATGACCGAATTAACCGGGTTAGAGTATGCTTCTCGACAGATGGGAGTCATGCACGCTTGCGGACATGACTTGCACACCACGTTAGGGTTAGGAACAGCGATGGTGTTATCTCAGTTAGGTCAGGAGTTTCCTGGAAAAGTGAGGTTTTTATTCCAACCTGCGGAGGAAATTGCCAAAGGTGCGACCTGGATGGTTCAGGATAACGTCATGGAGGACGTTGCAGCAATTTTAGGGGTTCATGTCTTCCCCAGTATTCCCGCCGGGTGTGTGGGGCTAAGGTCGGGTGCGTTAACGGCGGCGGCGGATGATTTAGAATTAACCATTATCGGGGAGTCCGGTCATGGGGCGCGACCTCATGAAGCTAAGGATGCAATTTGGATTGCGGCGCAGGTAATTACAATGTTACAACAAGCGATTAGTCGCACCCAAAACCCCTTAAGACCTGTGGTTTTATCTATTGGTCAAATTATGGGCGGACGTGCACCGAATATTATTGCTGATCAGGTTAAACTATTAGGAACGGTGCGATCGCTTCATCCCGAAACCTACGAAGCTTTACCCGGTTGGATTGAACAATTTGTTGCTAATATCTGTCAAATGTATGGCGCAAATTATGAGTTAAATTATCGTCGGGGTGTTCCTTCGGTGCAGAATGATCCCATATTAACTCAAATTGTAGAAGAAACGGTGCGAGAAGCTTTCGGAGTTCAGGCAATTGTTAATTTACCCGAACCCTCTTTAGGTGCAGAAGATTTTTCCGTCTATTTAGATTATGCCCCCGGAATGATGTTTCGCTTAGGTGTCGGACACAAAAATAAACATAATTATCCCTTACATCATCCCAAATTTGAAGTTGATGAATCTGCGATTATTACGGGAGTTGTTACTTTAGCCTATTCTACTTATAAATTTTGTCAGAAACACTTAGCACCGGAGAAAAGTTAATTACCAGAAAAACCCGGTTTCTAAAAGCCAGAAAAAATTAGAATATAATTAGAAAAATAATTCGGAGATTAATAACATGGAAACAACTCTAACTCTAACTGTTACTGTCAACGCCGAGGGAAATTTAGAAATTCCCCCAGAATTACAAACCCAACTGACCCCAGGAGATCAATATAAAGTGGCGATCACCGAAGAAGGTTTACTCTTTAAAAAAGTTAAAAAAGGATTTGATTGGGATAAATGGGAACGACGCTTAGAAGGCGCAACGCCAGATCCTGACGAATTAACAACAGAAGAAATTTGTGCAATTGTCAAAGAAGTTAGACATCAAATGAATTTAGAAAGAAAATCACAATCATGAAAGTTGTTATAGATACCAATGTTTTTGTATCGGGTTGGTTGTGGGGTGGTGTTCCTGCTCGTATATTTAAGTTAGCAAGGAATCAACAAATTGTCATTTGTGCATCTGATCAGATTTTAGCAGAGTTGAATAAAACATTATCTCAAAACAAACTCAAACCTAGATTCCGAGATTTGGGATTGACAGTTGAGGAATTACAAAAAGGAACCGAAGAGTTAGTTGAAATTTATCCTATTCTTGAACGATCTTTTCCTGAATTAAGAGATCCGAATGATTGGATGATTTTGGCAACGGCGATCGCGGCTCAGGCAGATGTTATAATTACAGGAGATCGGGATTTATTAACTTTAGAAAATCATGAAAATATTTATATTCTAACAGCTAGAGAGTTTTTAAATCGTTATTTTACCTAAATTTAGAGAAAATTTATCAACAATTTTAAATGTATAGTAGGGAACAGGAAGAAAAAGAATTCTACAAACATTTAACAAATCTCATCAGGGTTAATACCCTGCGATCGCAAAAATTCAGCTAATTTTTCTGCCCGTTGATGTTCCTGTGCTGCCCGTTGACGTTCTTGTTCTGCAATTTGACGTTCCTGTTCAACCTTTTCTAGTGCCCAAGGAAGTATATTCCCGGCCTCATCCCACCACCGTAACCAATACCCATTCCGTTGTTCTTTTTCTCCTTTCCATACCCCTAAAAATAATTTTAAATCCTCAACCCAATAACGGCTATTCTGATTAATTTTATCCAGTTCATAACGTCCATTTTGTAAATAATGAACTTCTAATTGTCCAGTTACAGGTTCAAAAATCGCATAGATAGGAACTTGCAAAATTTGTTCATAAAAATACCATTTTCCAGGGGGATAACTCCGTTTAACCGAATATTCTCCTCCTTCAGTTTCTGATAAAAATTCTATCACAATACTGGGAATATCCCCTTGTAAATTGGGAGTATAACTTTTCCGTGATTTTTCAGGTTTAATAGGTTGTACTTGCTTTATATAAACCCAATCCGGTGCTTTAATCACTAATTCCCCATTGACCGTAGCACATAAGCCAAAATTAGATGCAATTAACATTTCTGGCTGAATTAAACTCGCTAATTCTAAACTTTCGCGTAGCGCCCCAGCAATTAACGGTTGAGTTGTATTTTCCACGGGTTCATCTTCTAATTGAAAATCATCCGGTAATTTTTCCCAAGTAATAACAGGAGTAATCAGTTGAGTAATAGTTGTTTCCTGAGTTGTCACCATAATATTAACCCAGTGTTAAAGTAATTCAATTTTAACTCCCCATCTAAAAGACTGGAGAATCGCTGGTAAAATAAATATGACCTAATGTTTTGCCTTGATAAACCCGTTTCGTCAATCGCCAACCCGGTTCTAAAATAATTTTGGCAAAACCATCCGTAAATCCATAACTTCTACCAATAATAATCGGTGGAGCGTACACATCTGCCCGGGACTGGGCGACTAACAAAATATCATTCGGTGTACTTTGAACACTCAGCGCATGGGATAGGGCTAAATCTTTTCCTGCCATTCTCACCGAATAACCGTTACTATCCGTTGCCCGTCCACAAATCCCCGTAAAATCAAAATTGAGCAGTAACGGATCAACAATAATCGGCTGACTGCCACTTTCACTCCAACAAGCTCGACTATCAGAGACTTGTTCGACAACCACTAAAGTATGTCCAAAGGCACGCGGCACAGCAATAGCGACAAATCGCTCTTGATCAACTTCCTTTTGGTCAAAATCAACGGCGATCGCATTTAAGGGAAGACTCAGGACTAATATCCCAATAATCAATACTGCGATAGTTTGCTTCAGTGCTAGTTTCATCTGGATCTGCACCGTACAATGGCTTCTAAAACTTGATGATTAATCATACTCTGGTTGCTGTTGCTAGGACTGTTACCGAAAATTTGGGTATAAAGCCTTGCCCTTCTAGGGCAACTTTTTATTTGTATGTTAGCATCTGGATCAGACAGTTTAGGGTAATCAACCTGTCTTTAAGTAAAACCCAGTCGTCGGAAGACAGCGCACCTTGAAAACTAGGGTTATGGGGTTCTGGACAGGAATTGCTTGTCTAGGTAAAAACTCTAAGCAACAAGTACAGAGAAACCCGGTTTTATCGGTTTTAAACTGTAGGGTAGGGCATACCCGAACAGGCTTCTGCAATGGGGTAAAACGCTTGGG